>JBFKXV010000016.1:0-16556 GCA_041637935.1 Burkholderiales bacterium
CTATATCGGCAATGTGCGTACAGGCCTGGTTGAGGAAATGCCGGTCGTGAGACACCACGATCACGGTGTTCTGAAAACGGCCTAGAAACTCTTCTAGCCATTGGATTGATTTCAGGTCAAGATGGTTGGTCGGCTCATCAAGCAGCAGCATGTCGGGCCGCGACAATAACAGGCGGCACAGCGCCACCCGGCGTTTTTCGCCGCCGGACAGATTACCGACAGTCGCATCCCACGGCGGCAAGCGCAGTGCATCGGCCGCAATTTCGAGCTGATGCTCCATGTCCGAACCACTGGCCGCCAGCACCGCTTCGTATTTCGCCTGTTCTTCAGCAAGTTTGTCGAAGTCAGCATCGGGCTCGGCATAGGCAGCGTAAATCTCATCGAGCTTTTGCTTCGCCTCCACCACTTCGCCCATGCCTTGCTCAACGGCGTCGCGCACCGTCTGGCTCTCATCGAGTTGCGGCTCCTGCGGCAGATAACCAACGCGAATGTTGGGCATCGGCACCGCCTCACCGTCGAACTCCTTGTCTTCGCCTGCCATGATGCGCAGCAAACTGGACTTGCCCGACCCGTTCAGCCCCAGCACACCGATCTTTGCGCCGGGAAAGAAAGACAGAGAAATATCCTTGAGGATGACGCGCTTGGGCGGAACCATCTTGCCGACCCGCATCATCGTATATACGTACTGTGCCATGCTCGATTGATCTGCTAAAAGAATTGCTGAAGGGCTCGCATTATCCACGAACTGCGTGCAGCCGTGATTGTGCCGGTCCGCCGAAGCTTGTGCTCGCCACTCTGCAGCCGACCATTTCAGACGGTCATATTCAAAGTTACATCACAGCCGCCGTTCAAGCCACCAGGCTCGAGCGTGCCGGTTTTCAAGATGCGTTAGCGGAAATTCGCTCGCGCGCCTCGAGGTATTCCCGCGCAAAGCGATCGACGACCTCGCGTGTGGACGGCATGTCGTCAATATTACCGACGCCTTGTCCGGCACTCCAGATTTGTTTCCAGGCTTTCGGTTTTTCGCGTTCGGAGCCGAAGTTCATTTTGGTCTTGTCGGCGTCGGGCAGATCGTCGGGGTCGAGCCCGGCCGCGCTGACGCTGGGTTTGAGATAGTTGCCGTGAACGCCGCTGAAGTAAGGCGTGTAGACGATATCAGCCGCGTCGCTGTGAACAATCATATGCTTGTAATCGTCCGGCGCGTTGGCCTCCGCAGTCGCGATAAAACGTGTGCCGACATAGGCAAAGTCTGCACCGACCGCTTCGGCCGCGAGAATACCTGCGCCGTCGGTGATGCAGCCCGATAACGCAATAGGTCCGTCAAAAAACTGCCGCACCTCACGCACCAACGCGAACGGGCTAAGGGTTCCCGCGTGCCCTCCCGCGCCGGCGCATACCAGAATCAGTCCGTCGACCCCTGCTTGCAGCGCCTTTTTCGCGTGGCGCACCGAGATGACGTCGTGAAAAACAACGCCGCCGTACTGATGTACTCGCTCGACCACGTCATGTGGCGCGCGCAGGCTGGTGATAATCATTGGCACTTTTCGCCGCACGCACACGTCGAGGTCGTGGTCGAGTCTGTCATTCGACTTGTGCACAATCTGATTAACCGCGTAGGGCGCGATTTTGTCCTGCGGTCGGGCAGCGCGATGCTTTGCCAACCCGGCTTCGATGCGATCGATCCACGCTTCGAGCAATTCTGCCGGACGCGCATTCAAGGCGGGGAAGGAACCGATCACGCCGCTGGTGCATTGAGCGATGACCAAATCCGGGTTTGACACGATAAACAGCGGTGCAGCAATCACCGGCAGCGAAAGTTGCGCACGCAGCGACTTTGCCAATGACACGCTGGCTACCGATGTTCCTGGCACGCCGTCTGATCTTTACATGAGAATGCGCCGCGAACGGGCTTACGCGGCGGCACGCGATTGCGACGCAAACAACGCCTCCATCTCGCGGCGCGACTTGACCGCAGGCACGGACTCGTCAAGGCGCACATCCGTCCAGCGCACGACCTGTCCGGCAGCAACCGGATTTTGCAGCGTCACCTGGTGCGCCAGGCCGAGCGGCAAAGCACCCTGAGACAGCGAGTCGCTCGCCGGCATCAGTCTGCCGACAACGGTATATCCGCCTTCCCCGTCGAGTGTTTCCCCGGCTTTGAGATCGCGCTTGGCACTCGCAACAACGTCGGCGCAAAATCCGCTCGCGACGCCGGTCGGTTCGTTGCGCAGTCCGACTGATGCAACCGAGATGCCTACTTCAAGGCCGATCAGATGCCAGCGCTTGTACATGCAGGCATACCGTCCCGAGTCGTCGGTGCGCACGCCGTATTCAACGAAACAACGGCGGATATATTCGGTATCCCCCTCGAACACCACCCACACGCCAAATCGAATGTCGTAAGGAATCGGCTGTCCATCGAGTTCCAATGATGAAATGACTTCAACCTGTCCGGTGTGATGCAGTTGGCCACCTGCAGATTTTGGGCGCATGACGCTGACGATGTTGTCAATGCTGGCCGGAGGATAAGCCAGTCCGGAAGGTGCCGGCGTCAAGCCGGTTGCGTTGCAAACCGCAGTGCTCTCGAGTGCCGGTTTCGAGCCATCGAGAAACGAATTGAACATTTTCGGGTTGAGTCCACCGATCCGCGCCTGTTCGGGGGTCAAGCCATAGTGGCCCCACACCGTCTCCGGCGTGGACTGCGCATAATGCGGCAACCACTTGTGCCCGCGGCCCGCGGCCACCACGTTGAACCCGGCAGTTCTCGCCCAGTCCACCAGTTCGCAGATCAGCGCCGGTTGATCGCCATAGGCCAAACTGTAGATCACGCCCGCTTCGTGCGCCTTGCGCGCCAAAAGCGGGCCGCATAAAGCATCAGCCTCGACGGTGACCATGACAACGTGCTTGCCTTGTTCGAAAGCCGACAGCACGTGTTCAACTGCGGCAACCGGATTTCCGGTGGCTTCGATGACGATGTCAATCTCGGGACGCGAAACCAGTGAACGCCAGTCTTCGCCGACAAAGGTCGTGCCGTTGGCAATCGCCGCGTCGAGAGAATTGGCCGCGTAGCGCTCTGCCTGCCATCCGACGCGCTCGAGATTATCGCGCGCGTTCTGCGGGGCGAGATCGGCAATGCCCACCACATGCACACCCGGCGTTTTCGGCACCTGCGCCAGGTACATCGAGGCGAACTTGCCGGCCCCGATCAATCCAATGCGCAGTGGTTTGCCTGCCTCGGCGCGTTGCTGCAATTTTGCGTGCAGGTTCATGCGAACTCCTCAGGCGGCCAGTTGCGGTTGCAGGGCCGACTCTGGCGCTCCGTCTTTCCATGGCAGGGAGACCGGATAGTCTTTGCGCAGACAATCGTCCGGCAAACATTGAATCGGCTCGAACTCGCGCTGCGCGATATAGCCGGGGCGCTTGAAACGGCGAATATGGTTGGAAACCGCGCACAGACTCAAATACACGGTGCGGCGGTGCCACGGTGACAAATTGGAGCCGGACGCATGCACCAGACATGAGTGAAACAGGATCATTGAACCGGCGGGCCCCTTTGGCGCAACCAGCCCGCCTTTATCCACAAGCGTCGATACGGTCTTCGCATCAAGCGTCCAAAGCGGGTAACTGGTGGTATCGGTGTCGTGTCCCGCTTCTATTACGCCGAGCTTGTGGCTTGCCGGGATGAACATCAGCGGGCCGTTGAACTCGTTGACTTCGTCAAGAAAAATGGCCACGTTCATCGCCCGCGGTTCGGGCATCTGGTCATCGGCATGCCAGGTCCCGAAGTCCTGGTGCCATTGCCAGACTTCGCCATCGAACGCGGCTTTCGCGTTGACCTTGAACTGATGCATGTACACGTCTTCTTCAAACAGCCGCTTGACCGGTTCGACCATGCGGGGATGGCGCGCCAGGCGCGCGAAGGCAGCGTTGTACATATGCACGCCAAAGCTGGTGCGCACCACACCCGAGCCTTTTTCGCGCACGTTCTCGGGACGATGACTGGAAAAGATGCCGTCAAGTTCGGCGTTGAGAACATTGATTTCCTCAGCACTGAACAAGGATGGAAAGAACAAATAGCCTTGCTCGGCGAACTGGTCGATCTGTTTCTGGTTTAGTTGCATTGCGTCCTGCTCCTGTCGATTCTTGTTGATTACAGCTCTAATCGATCGCCGCGATATTTACTTACGGCGTTATGATGCCTGCTGCACATGGCGGTCGAGCTCGCCGGCAACCGCGAGCCCGGCGTTTTCGCCGTGCGCGCGCGCCAGTTTCTCGGCCAGTGCAGCATCGCCCGAATTCACCGCATCAATGATCCGGGCATGTTCGTCCCAGACCGTGTCGCGAATATCTGTTTGCATCAGCACCGCCCCCATGGCGCGCCGAATGTGCTGCCATTGGTGGTTCGCCGCCTCGCTAATCATAGGGTTGCCGGATGCATCGTACAAAGCCTGGTGGAATTTGAGGTCCGCCTCGATCATCGATGCAATTCTGCGGCTGCCCGCCGTATCCCGGCCTTTCGCAATCAACGCCTCCGGCAGGTGTGCCTTGCGTAAGGCCGCCTCGCGTGCCGCCAGCCCGTCTAGCGCTGCGCGCACCTGGTAGGTCTGTTCTATGACACGCGGGTCGAGCGGCGCCACCATCAAACCGCGCCGGCCAGCGTCGATGACAAAGCCGTCTTTGCGCAACATGCGTAGCGCTTGCAGCACCGGCTGACGTGACACATTCAAAGAAGCCGCGAGTTCCTGTTGGGTGAGGCGGGTCTGGGGCAATAACTCGCCGCTGCAAATCGCCTCAAGCAAGCGCTCGTACACTTGTTCGGTCAGATCGGGAGCAAAGTCAATGCGGCGAAGAGCAGGCACGGTTGTCCGATCGAGAGTTGGTACTTTGTATACAGTATACAATGTTTCGGAGCATGTCAATCAGCGCCCAAAAAACAACGGACACCCGAAGGTGTCCGTCGTCACTGCCATGATCAGCAATCTAGGCTGTCTGACCGGCCGGTAATCCTGTCTCAGGCAATGGCCAATCCGTGCGAGCCGCGACGATCGCCATTGCGTCGATCGGGAAAGCCGAGGGCCGAGGCAACATCACTGACCACGTCGCGCCGGCGATCACCCTTACGCCGGTCGGAACTGCGTAGGTAAGAGCCGCGCCGGTCAGCTTCGCGACCCACCGGCCGGCCATCGAGGGACTCTAGTGGGAACGGCACCGGCATGGTGCCCTCATTGGTATCGACGAGCGGCAACATCGCACCCTTCGGTAAAGCCGCGTGGCCGCGGATCCAGTCCTTCACCCACTGTGGATCCTCGTCGCACCGCGGGTTATGCCAGGGCAGCAGCGCGCGCAGCAGATACGGTGCAACGTTACCGACCATGGAACCGATTTCGCGAACGATATTCATCACGCCGCGAGGCTTGCCGAGTTGCCGGTCTTTCTTCAACGCGGTAAACATGCCCATCAGACTGAAGCCGAGCACGTGAAACGACCCGTGGATCACGCCGAGGGCTCTTGGCCAATACTTGCCCGAATAGGCCATGTAGGCATCGTAAGCAACCGTCTTGTGTTCTGTTTCCTCTACAGCATGCATGAGGAAAAAAGACACGACATGCGGTGATCCGCCAGCGAACAACCTGGTCCGCTTGTTGATCATCCAGTTCGTAAAGCCATTGGTCATGCACTCAAAGCCGGCATTGTATGCGAGCTGCGTGCGCAAGCTCTTCTTCATCAGTCGTTTGTACGAGCGCGCCATGCGTTCCTCGACACGCGCGAGTTCCGGATAGCCATTCGATTTCAATATCTCGTTCAGCCGCCGGTGACATTCGTAGTGACGCGATTCCTGGGCGCTGAAGTCACGCATATCTTCGATCAGCTCAGGCACATCGATGTGGGATATGGCCCTTAGGGTCGACTTCGCAAGGTGCGGCTCAAGATAAGGCTTCACCAGCGACAGCCCGTTGAAAAGATGCGAGATGACCGGATTGTCCGGCCGCCACACCGGATCGAGATCCTGCGGAAACTCGAAAGCAAACTCCCGAACCACGATCTTGTCGACCAGTTTGGGTTGATAGCTATATGCTTGTGCGGTCATAAGCTGCTCCAGTCAGACCTTATGAGTCTCGCCAATACATGACGCGGCGTGTACATGACGCGGCGTATCCTCCAAAATTCGTCAGGCCGCTACCTGACACCTCCGTCCACGGCGTTCACCGAAGCGGCGCTCCGGGAAGGGTATCGCCGCACTGATTAATCTACGGTCCGCACGCCTGTCGTTTGCGCGCTGCTCGCCGATGACAGTTGGACCGCTATCGCTATCGTTACTCCTGGTCGAATAGGCTTCGTACGAGGTTGCCAAGGCGTTGTGCAGCAGCTGGACGCTGCGCTTGGCAGCAATCATCACTTTTGTCTGCAGCCTTTCGGTGGTGGCGTATCGCTTTACGATTTCGAGGGCAATGATCGGATGCTCGTCGTCATAGTGAACATGCTCGCGCATCCATTTGTAGGTCTTCGGTTTCATGTCGACGTCGTCACGCTTGCCGTAGGCTTCGAATCCATTGATCACTTTGCGTGACAGGTCACCGGTCACGCCTTCTACCGCAAAGCTTGTCGCCGCAACGGCCTCGGCGAGCGAACCCTTGGTATTGATGTACCACAGCCAGTCAGTCAGGGATTGCACGTCGCGAAGCAACGGTGTCCTGCCTTCAACGATGTCGAGCATGGCGCTACGTGGCAGGCCGAACCCCTCACCCATCCAGATCCAATGCTCGGCGTGCGCTTTCTCGACGCGGATGTTGTCGATGAGGAAGCCACGCGAGTAATCGTCCTCGACCTTGGTGAGCGCCTCGGCAAGAAACTTGGGGAAGGTATGGATGAACGGATACAGCTGCAGCATCCATCCTTGCATCTCGGGTACCGTCAGGGTTGAACTGGATACGCCTTTCACCCAGTCACTTTCGAGTATCTGGTCCCGATAAGGCTCGACATAGGCGTGCAACGAGTCGACCCAAAGCGGGTGCGGTGAAATGTCCAACAGTGAGCCCATGGCTATCGCTCTCCCTCTTCTTCTTGTCAGTCGTTTCTCGCCGGAACGTAACGTGTCCCCCCGTCTTTTGTCCGGCACAACTTTCAGAATCCCCTGGCAACAGACCGTTAATAGGTCACTTGAACCATGCAAAACATTGGGCGATTTGTCAAATCTATCAATTTGTTAGGTTTTGTCGGCATGTTTCATATTTATTCGTAATGTTTCATACCGAACAAGGCAAAATCCCGTGCCTCGAAATATCCGGCCAAGTGCACAGCATTCAGCAACGCTGCACGTCAGCAACTGTTTGAGTTGGTTTGGATTTGATGTCCGCCCGAAGTGGTGGGCGGTGGCTTAAGAGGCAGCGCCTGAGGCGGCAACTTTGAGGCGTGGTTCGAATGGTTTGGGCTTGCCGAGCCAATAGCCCTGGGCAAAATCGACGCCAATCTCACCCAGCGCTTTCATCACCAGATCGCTATCGACGAATTCTGCGATGGTTTGTTTGCCCATGACATGGCCGACGTTGTTGATCGCCTCCACCATGGCGCGATCGATTGGGTCTTCTGCCATGTCCTTGACAAAACCACCGTCGATCTTGATGAAATCAACCGGCAAATGCTTGAGGTAACCGAACGAGGACATGCCCGAGCCAAAGTCATCGAGCGAGAAAAAGCAACCGAGCTCTTTCAGCTCTTCGATGAAGCGCGACGCCCGTTCAAGGTTGGCAATGGCAGCCGTTTCGGTTACTTCGAAACAGATCATGTCGCGCGGCAAATCGAAACGGTCGAGTTGCTCGCGGACATATTCAAGGAACGTCTCGTCGCCGATCGTCGCGCCCGACAAATTGATCGAACACATACCAACGGCATCCCGGCCGTTAACCGCCGAAATCCGTGTCATGGTGGCAAGCGCATTGCGCAGCACCCAACGATCGATGGAGGGCATCAAGCCATAACGCTCGGCGGAAGGTATAAACGCCATCGGCGGAACAATGTTGCCGGATTCGTCCACCATGCGAATCAATAACTCGCAGTGCGCTCCGCTTACCGGCTGGTCGGCGATCGGAACAATATCCTGGTAGTACAAGACAAACCGGTCTTCATCGAGCGCCTTCTGGATCCGAACCACCCATTCCATTTCGCCATGCCGCATCGACATTTCACTGTCACCGCGCCGATAGAGCTGCACCCGGTTGCGCCCCTTGTCCTTGGCCATATAGCACGCCGCGTCAGCGGCGCTCAACACGTCGGACAGCGTGTAGAGCCCGTCATCGATGTTGACCAGTCCAACGCTGACGCTGACTCCGAATGATCGCGTTTCCCAAACAAAGTGAAGGTCGCGCGTCGTTTGGCGCAGCTCTTCGGAGATTCGCATCGCGTGATCGGGAGGACAGTTTTCGAGCAGCACGCCGAACTCATCGCCGCCGAGACGCGCCAGCGTGTCACCCTCGCGCAAACGCCGTTGCAACAATCCCGCCACTTGCCGCATGAGCTGATCACCGGCTGCGTGGCCGCAGGTATCGTTGACCACCTTGAACTGGTCCAGGTCGAGATACAGCACGGCGTGATGACGGCCCAATTGTGACGCCGACTGCAATGCCAGTTTCAGCCGGTTCTCGAACTCGGCCCGGTTGATCAGTCCAGTCAGGGAATCGTGCGTTGCCTGGTAGGACAGTTTGGCGGCGTACTGTCGCTCGTTGCTCACATCGTGCAGCACCAGCACCACACCGCCGATATGTCCATCGCGATCACGAATCGGTGCGCCGGAGTGCGTGATTGGAATCTCGACACCATCGTTGCGTACCAGCAGCATGGTGGCTGCAACTTCGACGGTACGCTCTTCGCGCAGCACCGTTTCAATCGGGTTCGCCACCGGCTGCCGGCTGCCTTCATCGACCAGACGACAAATTGCCTGCAGCGGTAAGCCACGCGCTGACGACATCCTCCAGCCAGTCAGCTCCTCTGCGACGGGGTTGACGAATTCAACCCAGCCGTCCGCATCGGTGGTAATGACACCATCGGCAATCGATGACAGCGTCACCTGCGCGCGTTCCTTCTCGGAGAACAATTCGGCCGCCGCCAACTGTCGGTCGGTGATGTCGGACATGGAACCGGCCATTCGCACCGCTTTGCCGTCGCTGTCTCTGACCGACTGGCCGCGGCTGCGGAACCATCGATATTGACCGGATTTCGTCATCAGCCGCATCTCAACGTCGAATGTTCGACCATGGTCGATGTGATCGCTGAAGGCACGCCGCACCATCTTCTCGTCATCCGGATGCAGCCGCGACATCAGCGCATCGACCGTTTCCTCGAACTCGTTGGGCCTGAAGCCGAGCAGCTGCTTGAAGCGCGGCGAATAATAAATCGCATTGGTCAGAATGTTCCAGTCCCACAAGCCGTCGTTACTTCCGGTCACCGCCAGGTCGAATCGTTCCTCACTGCGTTTCAGCGCGTTTTCCGCCTCTTGCCGCCGACGCACCATTCTCTGTGAGAGAAACAACCCTATAGGAACAAGAGTGAGGACTGCCGCGATATAGGTAATGCGCAGGAGTAGCTGCGAGATACGTGCCGCGTCGCCGAAAGAACGGTTGAACTCATCTGACACCGGCGTGACCCGACGGTCGATATCGTAGATACGCTCGATGATTTCCTGAGTCGATGCGCGGTCCGCCTTTCCTGACAGCACCAGCCGGCGCAGGTCCGCGGCGGCGACTGTCAGTTCGTCAACGATTGCGTCGCCCTCCGCCCAGACACTGAGCACCCGCTTGAAGAACGGCAGGTTCTTGAAACGAAGGGTCAGCTTGATATTGCCGGGAATCTCGTCAGGATGTGTGCGCCCCTGAATGAGTCCCTTCCAGATTACGGTGTGGTCAGGATCATCCTTGATGTACTCGAGCCGGGCTATCTTGTCGCCCAGTGGAACGGCGATGGCTTCCTGGTAACGGCGGTAGTCTTCTTCATCGTACGTTTCAGCATAACGCAGCAAGCTGAACACAGCGGTCTTCTGACCTTTCGACCAGAGACTTTCGCCCTCGGCATAAGAGCGAATCGACACCAGAATGGCCATGCTCTCGAAAGAGATCCAGACCAGGAGTGCCACGATAACCAGGAACGGCCAGACGATCCTGAGCAGCTGTCTGTTGACCGGCAGGCTCTTGAGAAATTTTCCGCGGAGCTGCATTTTTACTTCTGCTTGCCTCCCAACTAGTACCCACGCCCCATTGAAAAAACGTCGCTCAGCGCCGTAAGGTCATGATGCCGCAAACGCGAATGTCGCCGTCATGCATTGCCCTGAAGGAAGGAGATGCGTCTCCGACGCCGGGCTCCCCACCAGGTGCAGTTGTCTCCGGCCGACCGAAAACGTCGCGGCCCGTGTCATGAGTTGTTGAATATTAGCGCTTAACTTCTTGTTTTTCGGCCAAAAGGAAAGCAGTTTCTGTGCCTTCCCAGCAGCAACTGGCAGACCCACAAAAAGGCCAGTTTGTGGGGTTACCATTGGGCATGGCCGAAGTCGCGAAAAACCGAACAACCCTCCGGTCGGTCTGGCTGCTACCGCTGATCGCCGGTTTGTTACCGGCAATCGCGACGATTGCCGCCTTCCTGATCTCAGTCAGGCTCGGCCTGATCCCATCCTGTAATCCCTTTCTCGAAGGCTGCGTATCGATCAGCCGTGCCGCCCGCCATGACCTGCCCAACCACATTTTCCGTGCCTTGGTGCTACCGGGCGCGACTCTGCAGTCGCTGACCTGGCTCCTGTGCGCGCAATGGCTCAGGAGCATCGATCCGGTCGGTGCCGACCCGCCGAAAGGCCTCGCTGTCCTCGGCGTATTAGCCGGTATGTTCTTCATCCTGTACGGCGCTTTCCTGGGCAGCGAAGGTGATGCCTATCAATGGCTGCGACGCTATGGAATCAACTTCTACTTCGGCTTTACCTACCTGTGCATGTTGATGAGCAGCGCACGCATCTTTCGCCTTTCGCAGGGCGGCTGGGTACGCGTACCCTGGCATGCGGACCGGGCGCTCGGCGTGCTATGCATGCTGGTTCTGGCATTCGGCGTAATCAACCTGCTTGCCAAATATCTGCTGGACGACGAGCAATTCGTTGACTATCTGGAGAATGTTCTGGAATGGTTCGCGAGTGCTATTTTCACGCTGTTCTTTGTAGTACTTGCCTGGCTTTGGAACCGCACGCGCTTCCGGCTGCGCGCCGGATATCAAAGCGCTTGATTCGCTTCATCGACGTAACTTACTTGAGCATGTTCGCGACGATCGGTTAACGTACGCGCTGGCCGCACGATGCGCCATGGGGCGCAGCGGTCAGTCTGACAAAAGCTGTGGTTCCGGACCGTGTGACCGGCCGGGAATGACCAAACAGCACGCGACAGTTGAGCTAGCTATTTGTGACCATATTCCGGTTTTCTTTCCGCCAGTACCTGTTGCTCGGTATCGGCATCAGCCTGATCCTGCTTTCCATCTTGCTCAGCTGGATCGAGCCGTTGTCAGAAGCAGTGTTCCAAGACGACTCGGTAAGTTGGCAACAACTTACCATCTCTCCGGGAGAAAAAGCATATGTGAGTTCACTGAATGGATCGACACTGGTGATTCGCAGTGCGTCGCACTCCGATGCCCGTTTGACCTTGTTCACCCGCGAGGATGATGGCGCCAGTCCGGGAGATCTGGTGCAGGATCTATGCGGCCGCGACAGTTGCCGTTACGTACCGCTCGGCGATGTCCGCCTCAATGGCGCGATCGCAGATTATGCCTCTGCCCCGCCGTTGCGCTTCGTCTTGATGCACCCGGCAAACTCGGGAATCTGGCTCGAGTACAAGGGTCCGCCGACAGCCTTCTCGGCCTTCGACAACGTCATTGACGCGATCGTTATCCAGTTGCACCAGCAACCGGCGCCGGAAAACATCAACTGAATACCCGGCGGGGCCTGGATAAGAACATTTCTTACAATAATAATCGATGATTTCGTCTTAATTATTGCGCGCTCCTGGCTGATTATCTCTGTCTGCCAAAAGCAGATGGGATTGCCCGGGAGTCGCTATGAACCTCTCCGAACAACGCTCGCTGACAGCAGCACCGCACGCAACCGGATGGATTGATGTGTCGCGAGTCGCCTGCGGTTACGGTATGCCGGGCCGCGTTGAGCTGGCACCCTCAGTGTGGCTGTGCTGCGTCTACTTTGCCGCACAGGACAAGGATCGCATCGATCCCGCGAAGGAAGCATTTCGACTCGACACGTTACTGCGCGATGCCGCAACCGCCTGGGCACGGCACACGCAAGAAGCCGGCTCCCGCCCCGGCCAATGTCATTTCAGTTTCAAGAGCGCAACACCGCTCGATCACCCGGCCGGATCACCGTTGAGCTTCGACCTGTCGGTGACTGTGGAGGCTGACGACAAAGCCGACTGGGCGACCCGCATCGAGATGGAAAAGTAAATCCCGGCGCCGGTCAGCGTCAGCGCCAGATCACTATGGTGGCGCGGCTGACACGCCGCTGCAGTCGCACAGTTCACAGCGCCTGACCGGCTCTCGCCAAACCTGTATACCTTGCCTGCAGGCACAGCGCGCCCGTGCCTCGCCGCTGGGCAGCTGACTGGAACAGCAATCCGGTCCAAACTGTAGCCGGGTCGAGCGACACCCGCCGGGCCGATGCTTTGTTTTGCGCCTATTGCTGCAATACAGCAGCAACGAGAAAACGGCTGCGACACAGCAGCAATGAGCAAGCGGCTGCGACACAGCAGCGACCACATCGGCCGGACTGCGCAAAATCATCACCAAACCATGCGCGTCTCAATTGCCTCACAGTCCCGCCCGGCTTCAAGTTCTTTCCAACCCTGTGCTGCGCTTTCCCATTCAATTGGCAACCCGATGCGGAACTTGATCGCTAGAATTGCACACGAAACACCGGAGTGATTTGGACAATGAATGGACTAAACATGCTTAACCCTGCTTCTGGCACGGTTTTCCTCAGAGACTACGCGCCGCCCGACTACCTGGTATCCCGCGTTGAGCTGGATTTCGACATTCACGACGGCTACACCAAGGTCAGCGCCAAAATGTCGATTTCGAAGAACCCGGCATCTTCGAAGCCCAACCCGCCGCTGGTGCTCAACGGCAGCGAGTTGCAACTCGAGGCGGTTTGGCTCGACGGTCGCAAGTTATCCGCTGCGGACTATTCGCTGAACGGACGAGAACTGTCGATCGCACGGCCTCCCGCGAGCTTCATCCTCGAAACACAGGTGCGAATCGATCCGCAGCACAACACCAAGCTGATGGGTCTGTATGCCTCCCGCAATGGCTACTTTACCCAGTGTGAGGCGGAGGGTTTTCGGCGCATCACCTTCTTCCCGGATCGCCCTGATGTGATGGCCCGCTATACGACAACGATTCATGCCAGCAAGGAACGCTTTCCGGTACTGCTATCGAACGGCAATCTGGTCGATCAAGGCGAGGAGCCGGACAGCCGTCACTGGGCAAAATGGCAAGACCCGTTTCCAAAGCCGTCGTATCTGTTCGCCATGGTCGCTGGCAAACTCGACAGACGCGATGACATTTTCGAGACCTGTTCGGGGCGGAAAGTAACGCTGTCAATTTTTGTCGAACCAGGGAAACTGGATCAATCTGGTTTTGCCATGCAGGCGCTGAAACGCGCGATGAAGTGGGACGAGGACCGGTTCGGTCTGGAAGTCGACCTCGATCAGTACATGATCGTCGCCGTGAGTGACTTCAACATGGGTGCAATGGAGAACAAGGGACTGAATGTTTTCAACACCAAATACGTTCTGGCCCGGCCCGACATTTCAACCGACCGCGACTTCATGTTTCTCGATCGCGTCGTGGCGCACGAATACTTCCATAACTGGACCGGCAATCGCGTGACCTGCCGTGACTGGTTTCAGCTCAGCCTCAAGGAAGGTCTTACAGTTTTCCGCGATCAGGAGTACGGCGCGGATACGTATTCAAGGGCTGTCCAGCGCATTCAGGAGGTGCGCACGCTGCGCGCAGTGCAGTTTCCCGAAGACGCTGGCCCGATGGCGCATCCGGTTCGCCCCCAGTCCTATATGGAGATCAACAATTTTTATACGGCAACCGTATACGAGAAAGGCGCCGAAGTCGTTCGCATGATCCACACACTGCTCGGCGCGGCAAATTTTCGCAAGGGAATGGATTTGTACTTTCAGCGTCACGACGGTCAGGCCGTAACGACCGACGCTTTCGTGCAGGCCATGCAGGATGCTTCCGGCGTTGACCTGACGCTGTTCCGTCGATGGTACGACCAGGCAGGCACGCCACTTCTGGAAGTGGACGCAGACTACGACGACAGCAAGCATCGCTACGTGCTGCGCGCCAAACAAACCTACAAACCATCAGCGGATCAAACAAACAGGCAGCCGCTGCATGTTCCGTTCGCAGTGGGACTGGTTGATGCGCACGGGCAGGATATCGAACTGCAACTGGACGGAGAAAGTCAGCCGGGCGCCAAAACTCGCGTCTTGTCCGTAACCGAACCAGAGCAGGAATTCGCGTTCGTTGGCATCAAGAGCAAGCCCACTGCCTCGCTGCTGCGTGGATTCTCTGCGCCGGTGATTGTCCAGTTTGACTACGATGAGGCCGATTTGATCCACCTGATGGCACACGATGCCGATTCGTTCAACCGCTGGGAGGCCGGCCAACGATTGGCATCGCGCATCATCCTCAAAGCCACGCGGGACATTCAACTCCATCGCGAGCCAGAGTACCCAGAGGGATTTTTTGGCGCATTCTCGAAAATCCTGTCAGAAGCAGCCACCGACCCGGCGTTTGCGGCCGAAGCTCTGGCACTGCCCTCGGAGACCTATCTGGCCGAGCAACTCGCTGAAGTGGACCCGGATGCCCTGCACGCGGCACGCACTGCGCTTCGGCGACGCGTTGCCGAAAGCCTTAGGGGTGACTTGCTGCTCACCTATCAGGCGTTCGCCACGACCGGCACCTATACTCCGGATGCGGCATCGGCCGGCCAGCGATCACTTCGTAATCTGTGCCTGTCATATCTGATGGATCTCGGTGACGAGGCTTCATTCGGATTGTGCATGGCGCAGTTCGAACAGGCCGACAACATGACCGATACGATGGCCGCTTTGACCGCGCTGGTAAATCACGAATCCGACCAAACGCAGATCGCGCTGGACCGTTTTTACAATGACTGGTCGAAAGAGCCGTTGGTTGTCGACAAGTGGCTCGCTGTCCAGGCTGCATCGAGCTCGACCCGAACGCTCGACAATGTCAAGCGCCTCACCAAGCATGACGCTTTCGATATTCGAAACCCGAACAAAGTCTACTCGCTGATTCGAACCTTTGGCGCCAATCATGTGCGGTTTCATGCGGCGGACGGAGCCGGCTACGCTTTCCTTGCGGAGCAGATCATCGACCTCGACCCGATCAATCCGCAAATCGCTGCGCGAATCGCGCGATGTTTCGACCGCTGGCGAAAATTCGATCAGCAACGTCAACAGCATGCGAGGCGCGCACTGGAGCGTATTCAGGCGACGTCAGACTTGTCTCCGGATACCACAGAGGTCGTCGCGCGCGCACTGACTTGAGTGTTAACCGATCAACATCACTGTGCCGGTCGGCAAGGCTGCGTCTTTTTTCATACGGCGCGGCTCGAACGGGACGGAAGTCTACCAACGAAGGAGAGATGATTGATGGCTACCAGCGACATCACGATCTATCATAATCCTCGCTGCAGCAAGAGCCGCAAGACACTGGCGCTGCTGCAAGAGCGCGGCATCGAGCCAACCGTTGTGGAGTACCTGAAGAACCCGCCTGACAAACGCGAACTCGAGACCATCACGCGAAAACTCGGCGTGAAACCAGAGCAGATCGTCCGCCGAGGCGAGGCTAGCTTTAAAGAAAAATTCGCCGGCAAATCGCTCAGCGATAGCGAGTGGCTCGACGCGCTAGCCGAGCACCCGATCCTGATCGAACGGCCGATTGTCATCAAAGGTGAGCGGGCGGTGATTGGACGTCCACCGGAGAACGTGCTCGATCTTGTCTGACGCAAGATCCCTCGAATCGATATCGCCCCGATTGATATCGCCCCGATTGATATCGCCCCGATTGATATCGCCCCGATTGATACTGACCGATTCGCTCCTGACCGATTCGCTCCTGACAAGCTCGCTTGTATCAGTATCGCCTCTATCAGTATCGCCTCTATCAGTATCGCCTCTATCAAAACGGTTCAGCGGCAATCGTCGCTGCAGGCAGGTCGTCCCGTGACCAACGGGTATAGGGTCGAAGCCAGCGCGTTTGTCAGTGCCGGGGAGCGCTGCGGCGCGGATCTGTATCGACCCGAACGCGCACAGAGATCTTCACTCGTTATCATGGCGCATGGGTTCGGCGCCGAGCGCACGTTTCGGCTGCCCGCCTATGCCGCACATTTCGCGCGACACGGAATCGCTGTGTTGCTGTTTGACTACCGAACATTCGGCGACAGCGAAGGTACCCCACGCAATCTGGTCGATCCGGACCGCCATGTCGCC
>JBFKXV010000017.1:0-16304 GCA_041637935.1 Burkholderiales bacterium
GAACGGTTTGGCGTGATCAGAGTTGCGCCCGCGTAACGAGAGTAATCGTCACCTTTGGGGTCAACCAGAATAGGTTTTGCCTGGTCACGGGCCCGCTCGATCATGCGCTCGATATGTTTCAGCCCGCCCTTGCCATAATCGGACAGAACAACCACGTCGCACTCGGGCAGCCTGGTCTCGAAATCAGCCAGCTTCGAGGCAAGCGCCTCGTGCCCCGGTTCGTTCTCGAAATCGATACGGATAAGTTGCTGCTGGCGACCGATCACCCGCAGTTTGATGGTAGTCGACAGCGTTGGATCTCGATACAGCTGCGCAGCAATTCCGTGCGAAGTCAATTGCGTCTCGAGACTGGCCGCTGCCTCGTCGTCACCGACAACCGACAATAGCAACGGTTTCGAGCCAACTGCCGCCATATTCCAGGCAACGTTGGCGGCGCCGCCAAGCCGCTCTTCGGTCCTCGACACCCTGACCACCGGAACCGGGGCCTCAGGCGAAATACGCTCGACATCGCCGAACCAGTAGCGGTCGAGCATGATGTCGCCGACCACCAGGACACGCGTTTTCTTGACGGCTTCTCTGACCCGCTGTGGCGTCATGGCCGCCCAATCGACAGATACTCGATGCCGCTTTCGTGCATGACACGCGGATCGTACAGATTGCGCCCGTCGATCACCACCGGTTGCTTGAGGCGCGCCTTGAGCGCCTTGAAATCCAGACTGCGAAATTCCTTCCACTCGGTGACGATAATGACAGCGTCGGCGTTATCGAGTGCATCGACCGGTGAGGCCGCATAACTGATGCCCTGCTCACCCGCCATGACGCGTTTTGCCTCGTCAATGGCGGCTGGATCATAGGCGCAAACGCTGGCGCCTCGCGCCAGCAAACCGTTGATAACGACTCTGCTTGGCGCCTCACGCATGTCATCGGTATTCGGCTTGAACGCCAGACCCCATAGAGCAAACCGCTTACCGTCCAGATGTTCCCCGAATCGCGTGCGCACCTTGTCCAGTATCCGCTGCTTCTGGGTACGATTGACTTTCTCCACCGCGTCGATGATGGAAAGCTGCATGCCGTATTCACCGGCGCTGTGCTGCAGTGCCTTGATGTCTTTCGGGAAGCACGACCCGCCATAGCCACAGCCGGCATACAGGAACTGGTAACCGATGCGCGGATCGGATCCGATGCCGTGGCGCACCTTTTCGATGTCAGCACCGAGTTTCTCGGACAGGTTGGCCAGTTCGTTCATGAATGAAATGCGCGTGGCGAGCATTGCGTTAGCAGCGTATTTGGTCAGTTCCGCCGAGCGTGTGTCCATGACGATCATCCGATCATGGACCCGGTTGATCGGCGCGTACAACTGCCGCATGATGGCAATCGCTTTGTCGTCGGCGCCGCCAACAACGATACGATCAGGACGCATGAAATCCTCGACTGCCGCGCCCTCTTTCAGGAACTCCGGATTGGACACCACACTGAAACGCACCCGCTTGCCGCGGCGCTGCAGTTCTTCCTGCATGACTGCCTCGACGCGCTCGGCCGTGCCCACCGGCACGGTCGATTTATCGACGATTAACTTGTAGTCGTCCATGTGCTTGGCGATGTTGCGCGCAGCGTCCAAAACGTAACGCACGTCAGCCGAGCCGTCATCGTCCGAGGGCGTGCCAACCGCAATAAACTGGACCGATCCGTGTTTGACCGACTCGGCGACATCGGTGGTGAAACGTAACCGGCCGGCATCTGCGTTGCGCGCCACCAGTTGTTCCAGCCCCGGCTCATAGATCGGAATCGCGCCACGATTGAGCGTATCAATCTTGTCGCTGTCAAGATCAAGACAAAGCACGTCGTTTCCGAAATCGGCGAGACACGCGCCCGACACCAGTCCGACATAACCGGCACCGATAACTGTGATGTTCAATTTACGTCCCCTGTTTGCGTCAGTTCCTGCTCGATATAGCGAACCACAGCAGCCGGATCTGCTGCCTGGGTGACCGGCCTTCCAACAACAAGATAGCTGGCACCGTTTTGCATCGCCTGCGCCGGCGACATAATGCGCTTCTGGTCATCGGTTTTCTCGGAATTGGTTTTCTCGGAATCGGGTTTCCGGGAATCAGCGTTATTGCCTGCCAGGCGAATGCCGGGCGTGACGCGCAAAAACGCATCGCCGAACCGGGCGCGTATTGACGCTGCCTCATGAGCCGAACACACCACGCCATCGGCGCCATTAGCGTGTGCCAGCGCAGCGAGGCGAAGCACGGTCTGCGCCGCAGTTTCGCGGATGCCGATTTGCTGCAAGTCAGCATCCGACAACGAAGTCAGTACCGTCACGGCAACCAGCAAAGCGCGGTTATCGCCCTGCCCAAGGGCATCACGGGCGGCTTGCATCATGGCCGCGCCACCGAGCGCATGTACGTTCAACATCCAGACACCGAGATCGGCGGCGACACTGCAGGCGCGCGCCACTGTGGTCGGAATATCGTGGAATTTAAGATCGAGAAAAACATCGAATCCGCTCCGCACCAGCGTCTCGACGAAGGCGGGGCCCTCGGCGGTAAACAACTCCTTGCCGACCTTGAGTTTGCACGTCTGCGGTGACAATGCCTTGGCACAGGTTCGGGCCGATTCGGCGTCCGGAAAATCGAGCGCGACGATTATCCGCGAATCCATCAGGCGGCGCTCTCCTGTTCTTCCGATCGTCTTGGCGCATAGGTCTCCCAGCCATTGCATGCCGGGCAATGCCAGTAGAACTGGCGGGCCTTGAAGCCACACACGTCACAGCGGTAAAGAGCCAGACTTCGTGTATGTTGGTGGATCAGGCTTTTGATAAGCTGAAGATCATTGCGCCGCTCAGGCGGCGCATCGATCAACTGCACCTCGAGCAACTTGTCCAGTCCCAACAGGGTCGGGTTACGCATCAGCTCCTCACGCACCAGACGGCTTGCCGACTGCGCGCCTTGCAATTCGAGCTCGCCTGCAAATGTTGCATTGAGCAAGTCCAATGACGGGTAGCGCGACAGGTACTCCCGAATCAACCGAACACCTTCGTCCGACTGCCCGAGACTGCGGTACGCGGCGAGTATTTTTTCAGCCACCAGTGCAAGGTACACCGGATCCTGTTGTTCAACGCGTTTCCAGTAGGCAAGCGCCTGCTCCGGCTCGCTATTGGACATCGCCAGATCGCCAAGCATGATGTTGGCACGAACGCACCTGCGGTTGACTTCGAGCGCTCTCTCCAGATATGGCTTGGCTGCCTGCGAACCGGAGGCCGTCGCTTCACTTGCCGCCAGCTCGCAAAAGTAATTTGCAATTTGCCGCTCGCTTGACTTGCCGGTGACCTCGTCCATGCGCCTCGACGTATTGATGGCTTTCTTCCAGTCTTTTTCCTGCTCGTAGATTTCGAGCAGAAATTTCAAGCCTTTCTGCTCGTATTCAGTGCCTTCGAGCTTGGCGAAGAACTCCTCGGCGCGATCCAGTAATCCGGCCTTGAGATAGTCCTGGGCCAGTTCGTAGAGCGCGTTCAGACGCTCCTCGCCGCGAAGATCAGGGCGATCGAGCAGGTTCTGATGCATCCTGATGGCACGCTCGACTTCGCCTCTACGGCGGAACAGACTGCCCAACGCGAAATGCAGCTCAACAGTCTGGGGCTCTACCTTGACAACTTCGATCAGCGCCTCGATCGCTTTGTCTGGCTGTTCATTGAGAAGAAAATTCAGCCCCTTGAAATAGGACAGAGGTAAGGCGCGCGACTCAGACAGCAACTGCTTGATGTCAATACGTGCGGCGAGCCAGCCCAGCAGGAAGAACAGCGGAAAACCCAGCAGCCACCAAAGTTCGAATTCCATACAGCGTCTTCAATCCCTGACGGGAGTCACCGCGGATCCTCAGCGCTGCGTGTCCGGAGTTCTTTGCGCAGGCCGGCAATTTCTCTGCGTTTACGAAACACCACGCCCAGGCTGGCCAGGACACCCGCAACCGCCCCGATTACAAACGCCACCAGAAGCACGAAGACGAGTGGCGCTTCCCATTCACTGCCCAAATAGAACCTGACTGCGACCGGGTCGGTATTCTTGATCGCAAAACCCAGCAGCGCCAGGAACAACAGCACGCGCAAAAACCACAGCAGATACTTCACCTGGTCATCTCACAATCCGTTATCTCGCAATCCTGACTCAACACGCGGTTACATTACCGGTATAAAAAAAGCGGCACAATCTTTCGCTGATGCCGCTTTTCCCATTTGCCTAGTCCTTGCATGGATGCAGGAGCGGGTTTCACTGTTTCTTGACGTCGACCCGCTCTCGCAGCTCCTTGCCGGCCTTGAAGTGAGGCACGTACTTGGCCGGCACTTGAACCTTTTCACCTGACTTTGGATTTCGCCCGATCCGGGGCGGCCTGTAATTGAGACCAAAGCTGCCGAATCCGCGAATCTCGATACGCTGACCGGAGGAAAGGCTCCTCGTCATCGCATCAAGAATCATCTTTACGGCCAGCTCCGCGTCACTGGCAACAAGTTGCGGAAAATGTGCCGCGAGCCTGGCGATAAGTTCCGACTTGGTCATGGCATGTCCTATTCTTTGTCGTTATTGAACGCGCTTTATCACTTCCCCAGTTTGGCTTTCAGTAGCGCCCCAAGATTGGTGGTTCCGGCGCCGGCCCTCTGGCTATCGGAACTATGCTTCTGAACAGCCTCAGCCTCTTCGGCGGCATCCTTGGCCTTGATCGAAAGGTTGATGTTTCTGTTCTTCCGGTCAATGTTGATAATCATCGTAGACACCTCGTCGCCTTCCTTGAGGTGGCTGCGGATATCTTCGACCCGGTCACGCGAAACTTCCGAGGCGCGCAGATATGCCTCGACATTCCCGTCCAGCGTCACCACTGCACCCTTTGGATCGATCGCCGTGACCACACCCTGAACCACTGATCCCTTGTCATGTGTGGACACATAGTTGGAGAACGGATCGCCTTCGAGCTGTTTGATGCCCAGCGAAATCCGCTCACGCTCGACGTCGATCGACAAAACGACCGCCTCTACTTCGTCGCCCTTCTTGTACTTGCTTACGGCGTCCTCACCGGGCTCCGACCACGACAGGTCGGACATGTGCACCAAACCGTCAATTCCGCCAGCAAGTCCGATAAAGATGCCGAAGTCGGTGATCGACTTGATTTGACCGCGCACCTTATCGCCCTTATTGGCGTTCTGGGCAAACTCTTCCCAGGGATTGGGTTTGCACTGTTTCATGCCGAGTGAAATGCGACGCCGATCTTCGTCGATTTCGAGGATCATCACTTCGACCTCGTCACCGACCTGAACCACTTTGGCCGGATGCACATTCTTGTTGGTCCAGTCCATTTCGGAAACATGCACCAGACCTTCGATACCTGATTCGATCTCGACGAACGCACCGTAATCAGTCAGGTTTGAAATCTTGCCGAACAGGCGTGTCCCCGTTGGATAGCGCCGCGACAGGCCGACCCACGGATCTTCTCCCAGTTGTTTCAGACCAAGCGATACACGGTTCTTTTCCTGGTCGAATTTCAGGACTTTGGCTTCGAGTTCGTCGCCGACGTTGACGACCTCGGTCGGGTGCTTGACGCGCCGCCAGGCGAGATCGGTGATATGCAGTAATCCGTCGATACCGCCCAAATCGACAAACGCACCGTAGTCGGTGATGTTCTTGACGATGCCTTTGACCACGGAACCTTCCTTGAGCGTTTCGAGCAGCTTCTGCCGCTCCTCTCCCTGGCTTTCTTCGAGCACCGCTCGCCGCGATACAACGACGTTGTTGCGTTTGCGATCGAGCTTGATGACCTTGAATTCGAGTTGCTTGCCCTCGAAAGGATTGGTGTCCTTGACCGGGCGAATGTCTACCAGGGAGCCGGGCAGGAAGGCGCGAATGCCATTGATCATGACGGTCAGTCCGCCCTTGACCTTGCCACTGACCAGGCCCTCGACGAGGCGCCCCTCCTCCATTGCTTTTTCGAGATCTTGCCATGCGGCGAGACGCTTCGCCTTCTCGCGGGACAAGCGGGTTTCACCATAACCGTCCTCGAGCGCCTCGATGGCGACCGCGACGTAGTCGCCGGGGCTGACTTCGAGCTCGCTACGGTCGTTCTTGAATTCCTCTATTGCAATGTAGCTTTCGGATTTCAATCCGGCGTTCACGACGACAAAATTCTGGTCGATGCGAACGACTTCAGCCGTGATCACCTCCCCCGCGCGCATTTCCTGGCGTGACAGACTTTCCTCGAACAGCGCGGCAAAACTTTCAGTGGTGCTTGAGGGGGCTTCGGTTGCAGTTGTCATAAAGTGTTAGGTTTCAAAGTAATAACCCGCCAATTGACGACGGGGTTGATTGCTCAACCCACCCCGACTAACCGAAAATCTGCCCTTGGCCATGTCTACTAGGCCGCGTACCTGAAGTTCGAGTCTGTGTGGAGTGGGGCCCCGGATCACGCTTTGCCAAACCAACGAATCACCTGGTCGACACCTTCGTCAATCGAAAGATCCGTTGTTTCAAGCACTTGCGCATCCGCACTCTTTTGGAGAGGTGCAACCTGACGCTCGCTGTCGCGCGCATCACGTTGCTGAATGTCTCGCAAAAGGGTCGCTAGATTAGCATCTAACCCTTTTTCTATCAACTGCTTATAGCGCCTCTTGGCACGCGCTTCAGCACTTGCCGTGAGATAGACTTTGAGCTTTGCGTCGGGGAAAACCACACTCGCCATATCGCGCCCTTCTGCAACCAGCCCCGGTGCCAGGCGAAAATCCCGTTGCCGCTTCATAAGTGCCTGGCGCACGGCGGGAAGTTGCGCCACGCGGCTAGCGGCCTCGGAAACCGACTCGGCACGAATCGCATCGGTCACGCGCTCGCCGCCAAGATAGATGTCGGCGTCACGGAATTCGACCGGCAGGTCGCGGGCCAGCGCCGCCACAGAGTGCGTGTCGCCGACATCAACCCTGCTGCGCTGCGCATGCAACGCCACCAGTCGATACAGCGATCCGCTATCAAGATAGTGAAAACCGAGTAATTCAGCCACTCGTTTTGCAACGGTGCCCTTGCCCGATCCGGACGGACCGTCGATCGCAATGACCGGAGCTTCGATCAACTGCGCAAAATGCTCAAAATACGCCGGATAGGTCTTGGCGACGCAGTCGGGGTCATTGATACGAACCACAACACCCGAAAGCGCTGCCAATGAGAAACACATGGCGATACGGTGATCGTCATAGGTATCGATGCTGGCACCGGTAGAGATCGCGTCAGGTGGCGTAATCTCGAGAGAGTCCTCGCCCTCTTTCACCGCCGCGCCCAATTTGCGCAGCTCGGTCGCCATGGCGGCGAGACGATCTGTTTCCTTGACCCTCCAGTTGGCAATATTTCTCAGCTTGCTGGTGCCGTTGCAGAACAGCGCCACAACCGCCAGCGTCATGGCAGCATCCGGTATGTGATTTAAATCCAGATCGAATGCTGCGAGCTGTCCACGATCGGGAGCCCGTGCCTGAATCCACTCTTCACCGATGTCGACTCGTGCGCCAAGTGCAACGAGTGCCTCCGAAAACCTGACGTCACCCTGAATACTGTCACGGCCGACACCGTACACGCGCACCGGGCCGCCGCCGACGGCACCGGCAGCAAGGAAATAGGAAGCGCCCGACGCATCGCCTTCCACCGTGACGCGCCCCGGTGAGCGGTAGCGGCTACCCTTCGCCAGACGAAATTCATGCCAACCGTCGCGCGTAACATCCACGCCGAAGCGTGCCATCAGGTTCAACGTAATTTCCACGTATGGCCGCGATACCAACTCACCGTCGACACGAATGACGGCGTCCTGCCGGGTCAGCGGCAAGGCGAGCAAAAGTGCGGTCAGAAATTGGCTCGACACATCGCCTCGCACGTGCACCGGGGCCGACAGGTCGATTTTTCCAGGCCCGATCTGCAGCGGCGGAAAGCCTTCCTTTTGCGCATAGCAAACGTTTGCGCCGACAGTGTTCAGCGCCGCCACCAGGTCGCCAATAGGTCTGTCGTGCATGCGCGGCACGCCCGAAAGATGGTAGTTGCCTGACATCATGGCCAGCACGGCCGTCAGGGGTCTGATCGCGGTGCCGGCATTGCCGAGAAACAAATTGGCTTCGCGCGTCGTAAAGCGACCACCAGTGCCGGTGACGGTACAGATCCCGGATCGTTGATTTACTGTCACGCCCAGTGCCTTCAGCGCATCAAGCATGTAGCGCGTGTCGTCGGATGCGAGCAGATGATGAATTTCGGTTTTGCCTTCGGCCAGCGCGGCGAGCAACAACACGCGGTTCGAAATGCTCTTCGAACCCGGCAACTTCACCGAGCCGGCAGCGCCGAAAGGCGCGACAAGATCGATATGATCGCGCCGCTGTTTCATATCGGCTGCTGTTTCATATGAGCTGCGGTGTCGCGCCTGGAACCGCAACATTCTTGTAACGGCGTCACATCAGTCACCGCTTTATCTCAGCAATGGTGTCAACTCGGGCCACCGAGTTACTAAAGGCTCATCGTGATTTTCAAACTCATTGTCATTTCACACTTATGGTCACTTCGAACTTATGGTTACTTCGAATTAATTGCCCAGGCATTGCGCGCCTGTGCCGCCGCTGCAAACACCGCTTCTACCTTATCCATTTCTCCGGCCCGGATGTACCCGGCCAATAGCGAAAGCGCTTGCTGGAAACCGTCAATGTCACGCAGCAATTGATCGGCGTTGGCGGCGCAGATATCACGCCACATTTCCGGAGAGCTGCCGGCGATGCGCGTGAAGTCGCGAAAGCCGCTGGCCGCAAACGAAAACAATTCCTGCGCATTTTCGCGCGAGGCAATCATATCGACCAGCGCATACGAAAGCACGTGTGGCAGGTGACTGACCGCGGAGAACACAGCATCGTGATGTTCCGGACTCATCCGGATCACGCTGGCGCCACAAGCACGCCACATTGCGGCGACGAGCTCAACAGCGTCCGCATCGGTATCCGGTACCGGAGTGAGAACGGTGCGTTTGCCAGAAAACAGATCGGCACTCGCCGCCGCGACGCCGCTGCGCTCAGCGCCGGCGATCGGGTGGCCCGGAACGAGTTGCCTGGCGGCCGAACCAAAAATATCCCCGCAAACGCGCACGAAGTCACGCTTGGTGCTCCCGGCGTCAGTGACAATCACACCACCGGCCACGCAGTCGCGCAATTGCTGCAAAACTGCGGCAGTCTGTCTGACCGGTACGGCGACCAGCACCAAATCGGCATCGCGCGCTGCATCAGCAGCATCGCGCGCGATTTCGTCGATCACGCCGTCAGATTCCGCGCGCTGCATATTGCTGCGGCTGCGGCCAACACCGACGACATGGTCAACACACCGCTGGCGTTTCAGCGCTGCGGCCACCGAGCCGCCGATCAGTCCGACGCCGACCACGACCAGCTTGCCGATATGGAAGTCCTGCACCCGTTACCTTTATTCGATGCCGCTCAGGACACCTTTAGTACTGCTGCAAGCGTCTCCAACAGCCGGTCGTTTTCAGACTCGAGGCCGATGGACACCCGCAAGTGTTCCGCCAAACCGTAACCCGCAACAGGTCTAACGATGACGCCTCGCTCGAGCAAATTTCTGAAAACCCGGCCCGCATCACCGACACGAACCGTCACGAAGTTACCGGAAGACGTAATCCATTCAAGTCCAAGGGAGGCGAATCCGTCAGTTAGTTGCTTCATTCCGGTGCGATTGAGTTCGACACTGCGTTCGATAAATGCAGCATCGCCGAGCGCGGCAAGCGCTGCTGCTTGCGCGATGTTACTGACGTTGAACGGCTGGCGTATCCGGTTCATCATATCTGCCACCGCAGGATCGGCGACACCGTAACCCACTCGCAGTCCGGCCAGTCCGTGTGCCTTGGAAAAAGTGCGCGTTACCAGCAGATTTGGAAACTCCGTAATCCACGCAATGCTCCCCGACTGTTGCTGCGGCGCCAGGTACTCGTAGTAGGCCTCATCCAGCACGACCAGGACGTTGGCCGGCACCTGTTGCAGGAACTCGCGCACCGCGGCTGGCGCGACAAAGGTTCCAGTCGGATTATTCGGGTTCGACAAAAAAATAACCCGTGTGTCTTCACGCACCGCGTCGCGTATCGCCGCCAGATCGTGCCCGAATTCCTTCGCCGGAACCTCTATACCTTCAGCGCCGCGTGCCTTTGTCGCTAGCTGATTTACAACGAAACAGTGCTGCGCATACACCGCTGACAGTCCCGGCCCGAGGAACGCGATCGAAGCCAGTTCAAGCACATCATTGGATCCGTTGCCGAGGATGATCATGTCGGGGCTGACGTGATGATAATCCGCCAGCGCATGCCTGAGCGCAAAGGCACTGCCATCAGGGTAGCGAGCGACCTCGGCCAGCGCGGCTCGGGCTGCCTGGACCGCGTTGGGGCTGGCGCCGAGCGGATTCTCGTTAGAGGCAAGTTTAACGATGTCGGCTTCAGCCAAGCCGAGTTCCCGCGCGACTTCCGAGATCGGTTTGCCTGGCTGGTAAGGTGACATCGCGCGCACATAAGCTGGCGCCGGTACGCGCATCCGGGAGGTGTTTGGTTTAGACACGCCGACCCTCACGCAGCTGCAATGGGATAGGAACCGAGAATTTTCAGGAAGCCGGCGCGCGCGCGAATTTCCGAAAGTGCGGCATTCACTGTCGCGTCATCCTGGTGTCCCTCAATATCGACGAAGAACACGTACTCCCACAAACCGGTCCGTGATGGCCTCGACTCCAGCCTGGACATACTCACCTGGTGCCTGGCAAGCGGCTCGAGAAGATTGAAAATCGCGCCCGGGCGGTTTTGCGACGCCATCACGAAGGAAGTCTTGTCCTTTCCCGAAGCCGCCACTCGCTGGGCGCCAATCACAACAAAGCGCGTCGTGTTATTGGGGTCGTCCTCGATACTGCTGGCCAGAATCGACAAACCATAATGCGCCGCCGCCGTCGCACCTGCTATCGCCGCCGCATGGGTGTCTTCAGCCGCACGCCGTGCGGCTTCTGCATTGCTCGCCACTGGTATGCGCTCAATGTCTGGCAGGTGCTGCGACAACCATGAGTTGCACTGTGCAAGGCTCTGCGCGTGCGAATAGACACGACGCACGTCTTCTTGCTTGCCGGCCTTGCTGAGCAAGTTCTGGTGCACCGGCAGCGAAATTTCACCACATACTGTCAATGGCGTGACGAGCAACAGATCCATGCTGCGCCCCACCCCGCCTTCAGTTGAATTCTCGACCGGAACGACGCCATAGCCCACCACACCCGATTCAACGGTCCGGAACACTTCGTCTATCGATGGACACATGACCCGCGGCACTTGCCCGCCGAAATGCTTGCTCAGCGCCTCTTCACTGAAAGTTCCGCGTGGCCCGAGGCAAGCCACGGACAACATCTCCTCTTGTGCCCGGCACGCCGAGATCACTTCGGTAAACAAGTGCACCACCGACATCGCCGGCAATGGACCCGGGTTTATCTGGCTCAGACGCCGCAGCACCTGCGCTTCGCGTTCCGGGCGGTAGACGACCGCACTGCCTTTTACCTCACCAACCGATTGTGCAAGCCTGGCGCGCTCGTTGAACAGGCGCAGCAGTTCGTCATCGACATCGTCGATTTGTGCACGCAGTGCTTTTAGCGAATCCGATGACATGCTTATCCGTCTTCCAGCGGCAGGTAGCGAACTGTCAACACGCCGGCAATTTTATTGATTGCATCGATCACCTTTGACGGCACCGGACTATCCACATCGACCAGTGTATAAGCGAGATCGTCTCGTGACTTGTTGATCATGTTGTGAATGTTCAGACCGGCATCGGCAACCGCTGTCGAAATCTGGCTCACCATATTGGGAACGTTCGAATTGGCAATACTCAACCGGTAAGGTGATTCGCGCGCCATCAGCACGTCCGGGAAATTCACCGAGTGACGGATATTGCCGTGCTCGAGGTAGTCACGTATCTGGTCGACCACCATTACCGCACAATTGTCCTCCGCTTCGCGCGTTGACGCGCCAAGGTGCGGCAGCGCAATGACTCGCTCCGATTTCGCAAGTTTGGCACTGGGAAAGTCGCAAACATAGTATTTCAGCCGCCCGTTGCCGAGAAATTCCAATACAGCATCGTTGCTGATGACGCCGTCGCGCGCAAAATTCAACAGCACGCCGCCGGGGTTCATCATCGCCAGCCGCCTTGCGTCAATCAGATCACGGGTGGAATCGAGCAGCGGCACGTGTACCGTAAGGAATTCACAGCGGCGTACCAGTTCCTCGATGGTGTGCGCTTTGTGCACCTGCGCCGGCAAACTCCACGCCGCATCGACAGTAATATTCGGGTCGTAACCCCAGACGTTCATCCCGAGCTTGATGGCGGCATCAGCCACCAAACTACCGATCTTGCCCAACCCGATCACGCCGAGCGTGCGATTAGGCAGTTCGACGCCCGCGAAATCCTTCTTGGCGCCTTCAACGATCCGATCAATTTCAGCATCATTGCCGTCAACCGTTTCCACGAAGCGCACTGCAGCGGTGAGATTGCGTGCCGCGATCAGCATCGCAGCGATCACCAACTCCTTGACCGCGTTTGCGTTTGCCCCCGGCGTATTGAATACCGGTATGCCGCGCTGGTTCATTTGCGCCACCGGAATGTTGTTGGTACCGGCTCCAGCGCGGCCAATTGCCTTAACCGTATCCGGGATGTCCAGATCATGCATGTTGTGAGAGCGGACCAGAATGGCATCAGGCCTGCTCGCTTCGGTTTCCGTCTGGTACCGGTCCGCAGGAAAACGCTGCAGACCGAGACTGGATATATTGTTTAGCATCAGTATGCGCATTTTTCTGTACATCGTTTTATTGTGTACGGTTTCGTTGTGTACCGTTTCGTTGCGTACAGTTTCGTTGCGTACGGTTTGGTTGCGTGCGCCGCCCTCAGCCATGGCTACGCTCAAACTCACGCATGAATTCCACCAAAGTCTTCACTCCTTCGATCGGCATAGCATTGTAGATCGAGGCGCGCATTCCGCCGACCGAGCGATGGCCCTTCAACTGCAGCAATCCATTCTGTTGCGCTTGCGCCAGAAACTGCGAATCAAGGCTGTCGTCCTTGATGCGAAACGGCACATTCATCCGCGAGCGGTCCTCGGCTGACACCGGACAATCGTAGAAAGCGGTCGAATCAAGATACTCATAGAGCAGTTGCGATTTGGTGATGTTGATCTTCTCCATCGCGGCAAGACCCCCGAGACGCTTGAGCCACTGCAGCACCAGGCCGGCCACATAGATGGCGTACGTCGGCGGCGTGTTGTACATCGAATCGCTTTCGGCGTGCGTCTTGTAGTCGGCCATGGTGGCAATTCCCGGCCGCGCTGTCCCGATCAGGTCCGCCCTGATAACGACGATGGTGAGACCGGCGGGACCAATGTTTTTCTGCGCCCCGGCATAGATCACGCCGTATCGCGACACATCAACCGGCCTGGAAAGCATGTGCGAAGACATGTCAGCGACCAGCGGCACCTCGCCAACCTGGGGTACGCCGTGGTATTCGACGCCGCCAATGGTTTCATTGCTGGTGATATGCACGTAGGCCGAGGCCGGATCGAGGCGCCATGTGTCGAAGCGCGGAACATAAGTGAAATTCCTGTCCTCGGAGGAAGCCGCAATGTTCACACGGCAGAATCGCTTTGCTTCGGCAATGGCTTTCTTGGACCATTGCCCAGTGTAGACGTAGTCGGCCGATTCCTTATCTGCCAGAAGATTCTGCGGCACCATCGAAAACTGCGAGGTAGCGCCCCCCTGCAGGAACAGAACCTTGTAATCGCCGGGAATTGCAAGCAACTCACGTAGATCTGCCTCAGCCGTTTCGGCGATCGAGATAAACTCCTTGCCCCGATGACTCATTTCCATCACCGACATACCGGCACCATGCCAATCGAGCATCTCGTCACGTGCCTGTTGCAGCACTTCTTCGGGTAAGGCCGCCGGCCCCGCGCTGAAATTAAATACCCTGCTCACCTGACTCCTTCTGAAATTCTCTTCGTTTAATTGTGGACCGATCACTGAAGTTCAATCAGTTCAAGTCCGTCCGTTTCCCGGTTCGACCGGGAACTTTTGACTGCGATGCCGCCTTATGTTGGTTTCGCGCAACCGAAATGTGCGCCACACGCCGCGGCGCACTCAACCCGGGTTGCGGATCCGGGCGCAACAGACGCGCGCCTCAGGAACTGTCATTGTCGCCGACAACGCCATTCGCCTCGTCATCTTTTTCTACGATTTTCTCGAGTCCGGCGAGACGTTCTTCCTGCCCGAGATTAATCAGTCGGACACCTTGCGTCGCCCTGCCCATTTCGCGAATTTCGTGCACGTGTGTGCGAATCAGCACGCCGCCGGTGGTGATGAGCATGATTTCGTCATCACTTGAGACGAGTCTTGCTGCAACGACGCGGCCATTTCGCGCGGTGGTCTGAATCGCGATCATGCCTTGCGTTCCGCGCCCGTGCCGCGTGAAGTCGGTCACCGGCGTTCGTTTGCCGAATCCGTTCTCGGTTGCCGTGAGCACCGCCAGCTGTTCATCCTCCACCCCGACCAGCGATATCAGTTGCTGGTCGGGACCAAACCGCATGCCGCGCACGCCCCGCGCAGTACGGCCCATCGGCCTGACATCCTGCTCCGAGAAGCGCACCGCTTTGCCAGCATCGGAGAACAACATGATGTCGAAATGGCCGTTGGTCAGGGCAACCCCGACCAGGTAATCGCCCTCATCAAGATCGACCGCAATGATGCCCATCTGGCGCGGGCGCGAGAAGTGTGACAAAGGCGTCTTTTTGACCGTGCCGTTTGCCGTGGCCATGAACACGAAATGATTATCATCGAATTCCTTGACCGGCAGTATGGCAGTGATCTTCTCGTTTTCCGCGATCTGCACCAGATTGACAATGGGTTTGCCGCGGCTTGCTCTGCTCCCTTGCGGAACTTCGTAAACCTTGAGCCAGTAGAGGCGCCCGCGATCCGAAAAACACAGGATGTAATCGTGGGTGTGGGCAACGAACAGGCTGTCGATGAAATCGTCTTCCTTGGTGCGCGCCGCTTGCCGGCCGCGGCCGCCACGTCGTTGCGCGCGGTAGTCGACCAGTGGCTGCGCCTTGATGTAGCCGGTGTGTGACAGGGTGACTACAACGTCTTCTGGCGTAATCAGGTCCTCGAGCGAAATCTCCTGGGCATTGACCTCGATCTCACTGCGGCGGGCGTCGGCAAACTCTGACCGGGTTTTGGCGAGTTCATCGGCGATGATTCCGCGAATGCGTTCGGGCGAAGCGAGAATTTCGAGTAGATCGGCAATGGTGTCCATAACCTGCCGATATTCTTCCTCAATCTTGCGTTGCTCCAACCCCGTGAGGCGCTGCAACTGCATTTCAAGAATGCGTTGTGCTTGCACGTCGGAGAAGTGATAGCCATCTTCGTGCAAACCGTATTCGGGCGAAAGACCATCGGGCTTGCTCCGCAAACCACCGGAGCGCGCCAGCATTTCCTCAACCAGCGACGAACGCCAGGTGCGCGACATCAACTGCTGCTTGGCGTCCGCCGGGGCAGGCGCGGCCTTGATCAAGGCGATAATCTCGTCGACGTTGGACAGTGCAACCGCCAAACCCTCCAGGACGTGGCCACGCTCACGCGCCTTGCGTAGTTCGAACACCGAACGGCGGGTTACGACCTCGCGGCGATGGCGAATGAACTCATCGATAATTTCGCGCAGACTGAGCAAACGCGGCTGACCATCGACCAGCGCCACCATGTTCATACCGAAGGTGTCCTGCAGCTGGGTATCCTTGTACAGGTTGTTCAGGACGACCTCGGGTATTTCGCCGCGCTTGAGTTCGAGCACCACCCGCATACCCGATTTGTCTGACTCATCGCGGATGCCCGACGGCGCAACACCTTCCAGACGCTTCTCACGAACCAGTTCGCCAATGCGGATCAACAACGCCGATTTGTTAACCTGGTATGGCAATTCATCGATCACGATGGCCTGCCGATCACTTTTGTCGAGTTCCTCGAAATGGGTTCGGCCGCGCATCACCACACGGCCGCGTCCAGTGCGATAGGCCTCACGTATGCCTGCAGTGCCATAAATGATCCCGCGCGTCGGAAAATCGGGCCCGGGCACAATCTCATTCAACTCGTCGACCGTGATGTCCGGCTTCTCGAGCATCGCCAGACAGGCGTCAACCACTTCACCAAGATTATGTGGCGGGATGTTGGTTGCCATGCCGACCGCGATCCCGGAC
>JBFKXV010000018.1:0-15886 GCA_041637935.1 Burkholderiales bacterium
ATAGCCCTTGGTCTCACCACCGAACTTCTCCGCCAGCACCAGCGTGATCGCCGCCGTTAGCGTCGTCTTGCCATGGTCCACGTGGCCAATCGTGCCTACATTTACGTGCGGCTTGGTCCGCTCAAACTTTCCCTTTGCCATGATGACCTCTCGTTCGCTTTCTTTTGTTTTCTTGCCTGATACGTCTCAATACAAAACGTTACTTGGCGGCGTCTTTGTTGATGATGCTCTCGGCGATGCTTTTCGGTGCCTCGGCGTAATGCTTGAATTCCATCGTGTACGTGGCGCGCCCCTGTGTCAGCGAACGCAATGTTGTCGAGTACCCAAACATCTCGGCTAGCGGAACCTCGGCGCGGATTGCCTTGCCGCCCCCGACAATGTCCTCCATACCCTGAATGGTGCCGCGCCGCGATGACAGATCACCCATCACGTCGCCCATCTTCTCCTCCGGTGTTTCGACCTCAACCGCCATGATCGGCTCGAGCAATATCGGGTTCGCCTTGCGCATGCCGTCCTTGAAGGCGAGGATACCGGCCATCTTGAACGAATTCTCCGACGAGTCGACTTCGTGATAAGAGCCGTCGTACAAGGTGACTTTCACGTCAACAACAGGATAGCCGGCCAGCACACCGCTGGTCATGGCTTCGGTCACACCCTTGTTTACTGCCGGGATGTATTCGCGTGGCACCACACCGCCCTTGATGGCGTCGACAAATTCAAAGCCCTTGCCCTGCTCGGCGGGCTCGAGTTTAAGTAACACGTGACCGTACTGGCCTTTGCCACCACTTTGCTTGACGAATTTGCCCTCAACGTCGATGGGCTTCTTGATCGCCTCGCGGTAAGCAACCTGCGGCTTGCCGATATTGGCATCGACGCTGAATTCACGTTTCATGCGATCAACCAGGATCTCCAGGTGCAGCTCACCCATGCCGGAGATGATGGTCTGCCCCGATTCCTCATCGGTCCGCACGCGGAACGACGGATCCTCCTGTGCCAGACGGCCAAGGGCGATGCCCATCTTTTCCTGATCGGCTTTGGTTTTGGGCTCAACCGCCTGCGAGATGACCGGCTCCGGGAATTCCATTTTTTCGAGAATGACGACCTTGTCGGGATCACACAGAGTGTCACCGGTAGTCGCTTCCTTGAGGCCGACCGCCGCCGCGATATCACCGGCGCGAACTTCCTTCAGTTCCTCGCGGTTGTTGGCGTGCATTTGCAGGATCCGGCCAAGGCGCTCCTTCTTGCGCTTGAGCGGGTTGTAAATCGTATCGCCCGAATTGATCACGCCCGAGTAAACCCGGAAGAAGATCAGCTGCCCGACATAGGGGTCGGTCATGATCTTGAACGCGAGGCCCGCGAACGGCTCGCTGTCATTGGCGGCACGCTCGGCCACTTTGCCATCCTCGAGCAACCCCTTGACCGGCGGAATATCGCTCGGTGAAGGCAGAAATTCGATGACACCGTCGAGCATGGCCTGCACACCCTTGTTCTTGAACGCCGAGCCGCACATCATCGGTACGATTTCCACTGCGAGGGTACGCGCGCGTATACCCTTGCGAATATCCGCTTCTGACAGGTCACCGGTCTCGAGGTACTTGTTCATCAAGTCCTCGTCGGCCTCGGCCGCCGACTCAACCATCTTTTCGTGCCATTCCTGCGCCTTGTCTCTTAGTTCAGCCGGAATCTCGGTCTGCTCGAAGCGCATGCCCTGGGTGGCATCGTCCCAGACGATCGCCTTCATTTTCAACAGGTCAACCACCCCGGTAAAGTTTTCCTCGGCACCGATCGGAATCTGTATCGGGACCGGGTTTGCCTTGAGCCGAGTGCGCATCTGGTCATAGACCTTGAAGAAGTTCGCGCCCTGACGGTCCATCTTGTTGACGAATGCCAGTCGCGGCACTTTGTATTTGTTCGCTTGCCGCCAGACGGTTTCCGATTGCGGCTGCACGCCGCCTACCGCGCAGTAGACCATGCAGGCACCATCCAGCACCCGCATGGAGCGCTCCACCTCGATGGTGAAATCAACGTGTCCGGGGGTATCGATGATGTTGATTCGATGCTCCGGGTAGGTGCCGTCCATGCCACTCCAGAAGCAGGTCGTGGCGGCCGACGTGATGGTAATTCCGCGCTCGCGCTCCTGCGCCATCCAGTCCATTACCGCGGCGCCATCGTGCACCTCACCGATCTTGTGCGAGATGCCGGTGTAAAAAAGGATTCGCTCCGTCGTCGTCGTCTTGCCAGCGTCAATGTGCGCGCTGATGCCGATGTTACGGTAGCGGTCGATTGGAGTCTTTCGAGCCATGAATGATCTGCTTAAATGTTCCGTTTTCGGATGTGTCAAAAGCGATAGTGAGAAAATGCCTTGTTGGCCTCGGCCATCCGGTGCGTTTCTTCGCGTTTCTTGACCGCGCCGCCGCGGCCTTCCGAAGCTTCCTGAAGTTCGTTGCCAAGCCGCGCCGCCATTGATTTCTCGCCGCGCTTACGCGCCGCTTCGCGCAACCAGCGCATTGCCAGCGCATTGCGCCTCGCTGGCCGCACCTCCACCGGCACCTGGTAATTCGCACCGCCGACCCGCCGTGACTTCACTTCCACTGTCGGACGCACGTTTTGCAACGCATTGGTGAAGACCTCAACCGGATCGGCCGCGCCTTTCTTTGCAATGTGGTCGAAGGCGCCGTAAACAATGCGCTCGGCAACCGATTTCTTGCCGCGCGTCATGATCACGTTCATGAATTTGGCGACTTCCTGGTTGTGGAACTTCGGGTCCGGCAGCGTTTCGCGCTTCGGCACTTCCCTGCGTCTTGGCATATGTCCTCGTCGTTCTTTCGATTAGTGGGCCGATCAAGCCGCTTTTACGCGCTTGGCCCCGTATTTCGAACGCCCCTTCTTGCGGTCCTTCACCCCCTGCGTGTCGAGACTGCCGCGCACGATGTGATAGCGCACGCCCGGCAGGTCCTTGACACGGCCACCGCGGATCAGCACAACGGAGTGCTCCTGCAGGTTGTGGCCTTCGCCGCCGATGTAGCTGATCACTTCAAAACCGTTGGTCAGGCGCACTTTGGCAACTTTGCGCAATGCCGAGTTCGGCTTCTTCGGTGTGGTGGTGTACACGCGCGTGCAAACGCCACGTTTGGCCGGTGATCCGGCAAGCGCCGGCACCTTGCTTTTGACTTCCGGCACGGCGCGCCCTTTGCGCACTAACTGGTTGATCGTGGGCATTTATTCGGGTCCCTAAAAAATCGGGGACGGCGATTTTGCCGTCCCGGATTATTGTGGTTCTGCGAGTGGTGCCAGCCGCCGCGGGATTACGGCCGCAGCGGGAGGCAAAAAAGACGCAGAATTCTATGGTTAGCGCATGTTACTGTCAAGCAACCTGTTCATCCCCCGAGGCCTCGGCCGAAGCCTCCTCGCCCTCGCCGAAGATGCCTTCTTCGGAGAACACCTCGGCTTCGGCCTGCGCCTTGCGGTTGCGGTGATAGGCCAGGCCGGTTCCGGCCGGGATCAAACGGCCGACAATGACGTTCTCCTTGAGGCCGCGCAGGTCGTCCTTCTTGCCCATGATGGCTGCCTCGGTCAGCACCCGCGTCGTTTCCTGGAACGAGGCCGCCGAGATGAAGGAATCGGTCGAAAGCGAAGCCTTGGTAATGCCAAGCAGCATGTAGTCGAACGTGGCTGGCTTTTTGTCTTCGGCGATCAGGGCATCATTGACCTCCAGCAATTCAGAACGCTCAACCTGCTCACCCTGAATGAAGTGTGAGTCGCCAGCATCGGCGATCGCGACCCGGCGCAGCATTTGGCGAACGATGACTTCGATGTGCTTGTCATTGATCTTCACGCCTTGCAGACGATAGACATCCTGCACTTCGTCGATGATGTAGCGCGCCAGCGCTTCAACACCGAGCAATCGCAGAATGTCATGCGGGTCGGACGGTCCGTCAACGATCATTTCGCCGGCATTGACCACTTGGCCATCGTGCACCAGCACATGCTTGTCCTTCGGAATCAGGAACTCGTGCGACACACCGTCGAGATCGGTAATGACCAGACGCTGTTTGCCCTTGGTGTCCTTGCCAAACGAGACCGTACCGGTGACCGCCGCCAGCACGCCGGCATCTTTCGGCGAGCGCGCTTCAAGCAACTCGGCAACACGCGGCAGACCGCCGGTGATATCACGGGTCTTGGAAGTCTCCTGCGGGATACGCGCCAACACCTCGCCAACACCCACGTCCTGACCGTCCTTGACGGTGATGACGGAGTGGATCGGGAAGGTAATATTGACCGGTGTTTCGGTACCGGCGATCTTCGCCTCGACACCATCTTCATCGATCAGTTTGACACTCGGGCGCAACCCCTTGGTCTGGGCCACGCCGCGCCGCTTCGGATCGATGACCACCAATGTCGCCAGACCAGTAACCTCGTCGATCTGGCGCGCCACGGTGGTGCCTTCTTCGACATTCTCGAACTTCACGCGACCGGCGTATTCGGTGATGATCGGTCGTGTATGCGGATCCCAGTTGGCGAGCACCTTGCCAGCCCTGACCACCGCGCCGTCCGTGACACCGAGCATGGCTCCATACGGAACCTTGTGGCGCTCACGCTCCCGGCCGAGATCATCGGTAATGACGATCTCTCCCGAACGTGAGATGACCACTTGCTCACCGCGTACATTGCTGACGTAGCGCATTTGCGGCGAGAAGCGAATCGTGCCGTTGGACTTCGACTCGATTTGGCTGGCCACGGCAGTACGTGAGGCCGCGCCCCCGATATGGAAGGTACGCATGGTGAGCTGTGTTCCCGGTTCGCCAATCGACTGCGCCGCAATCACGCCGACGGCTTCACCGACGTTAACCGGCGTGCCGCGGCCCAGATCGCGACCGTAGCACTTGGAACACAGGCCGTAGCGCGTCTCGCAGGTCAGCGGCGTGCGAACCTTTACCTCGTCTACGCCGAGTTCCTCGATACGGTCGACCGCCTCTTCGTCGAGCAATGCCGTCGCCGGCACCAGCACCGAACTGTCTTCCGGATTGATCACGTCGTTGGCGGCAACCCGGCCGAGAATGCGATCGCGCAGCGGCTCAACCACTTCACCGCCCTCGATGAGCGCCTTCATGGTGAATCCCTCGACGGTACCGCAATCGTCTTCGACAACCACCAGGTCCTGCGTGACATCGACCAAACGCCGCGTCAAGTAGCCCGAGTTGGCGGTCTTGAGCGCGGTGTCGGCAAGACCTTTGCGCGCCCCGTGGGTCGAGATGAAGTACTGCAGAACGTTCAGGCCTTCGCGGAAGTTCGCCGTGATCGGTGTCTCGATGATCGAACCATCCGGCTTGGCCATCAGGCCGCGCATGCCGGCAAGTTGCCGAATCTGTGCCGCCGAACCGCGTGCCCCCGAATCCGCCATCATGTAGATCGAGTTGAACGATTCCTGCATGACTTCGTGGCCCTTCTTGTCTTTCAGCGGGACCCAGTCGCCTTTCTTCGCGTCCCACTTCATCACCGGTTCCTTGCCCAGGCGTTCCATCATCGCCTTGGCAACCAGGTCCCCGGCGCGGCCCCAGATATCGACCACCTTGTTGTAACGCTCGCCCTGAGTCACCAGACCGGAGGTGTATTGCGACTCGATGTCCTTGACCTCTTCTTCGGCCGAACCAATCAGCGTTTCCTTCTCGTCGGGTATCTCCATGTCATTGACAGCAAACGACAAACCGGCGCGGGTCGCGTAACTGAATCCGGTGTACATCAGCTTGTCAGCGAAGATGACGGTCTCGCGCAGTCCGCAGGTGCGGAAACTGGCATTGATAAGGCGCGAGATCTCTTTCTTCTTCAGAGCCTTGTTAATCAGAGAGAACGGCAAACCGGCCGGCAGTATCTCCGACAACAACGACCGGCCGACTGTGGTCTCGTGACGCACGATCTTTTTATCGAACTCGCCCTCGGTAGCCGCCGGAACCCGCTCGATCAGGCGCACCACACAGCGTGCTTGCAAATCAGCCTGGCCGTTGTCGTAGGCGCGCTGCACCTCCTTGACGTCGCTGAACCTCATGCCCTCGCCGCGGGCACCGACTTTCTCCCGCGTCATGTAATACAGGCCGAGGACGATGTCCTGCGAGGGCACAATGATCGGCTCGCCGTTAGCGGGCGAGAGGATGTTGTTCGATGACAGCATCAGGGTGCGCGCCTCCATCTGCGCTTCGAGCGACAGCGGCACGTGCACCGCCATCTGGTCGCCGTCGAAGTCCGCGTTAAAGGCGGCACACACCAGTGGATGCAGCTGAATTGCCTTGCCTTCGATCAACACCGGCTCAAAGGCCTGAATGCCCAAGCGGTGCAGCGTCGGTGCGCGATTGAGCATCACCGGATGCTCGCGAATGACGTCCTCGAGAATGTCCCATACCTCGGGCACTTCCTGCTCGACCAGTCGCTTGGCCGCCTTGATGGTGGTCGCGAGGCCGAGCACTTCGAGCTTGTGAAATATAAACGGCTTGAACAACTCCAGCGCCATTTTCTTCGGCAATCCGCACTGGTGCAGCTTCAGTTGCGGTCCCACCACGATCACCGAACGGCCGGAATAATCGACACGCTTGCCGAGCAGGTTCTGACGAAAACGCCCACCCTTGCCCTTGATCATGTCGGCAAGCGACTTCAGCGGGCGCTTGTTGGCACCAGTCATCGCCTTGCCGCGACGTCCATTGTCGAGCAACGAATCAACTGCTTCCTGCAACATGCGCTTCTCATTGCGCACAATGATTTCCGGTGCTTTCAGTTCAAGTAATCTTTTGAGCCGGTTGTTGCGGTTGATCACGCGCCGGTACAAGTCATTCAGATCCGACGTGGCGAAGCGGCCACCATCGAGTGGCACCAGCGGGCGCAGATCCGGCGGCAGCACCGGCAGCACCTCCATGATCATCCACTCCGGCTTGATACCGGACTTGTGGAATGCCTCGAGCACCTTGAGGCGCTTGGCGATTTTTTTGATCTTGGTTTCCGAGTCGGTCGCGTCCAATTCTGCGCGCAGCTTTTCAACCTCGCCGCTGAGATCGAGTTTGCGCAACAGCTCGCGCACGCCCTCGGCCCCCATCACGGCGGAGAACTCGTCACCAAACTCCTCCACTTTCTCCAGGTAGTTGTCCTCGGAAAGCAGCTCACCGCGCTTGAGCGGTGTCATGCCCGGATGGGTAACGACGTAGGCTTCGAAATACAGCACACGTTCGATGTCGCGCAGCGGAATATCGAGCACCATCCCGAGGCGCGACGGCAACGACTTGAGGAACCAGATATGCGCAACCGGCGAAGCCAGCTCAATGTGCGCCATGCGCTCGCGACGCACTTTCGACAGCGTCACTTCAACGCCGCACTTCTCGCAGATCACGCCGCGATGCTTAAGGCGCTTGTACTTGCCGCACAAGCATTCATAGTCCTTGACCGGGCCGAAGATCTTGGCGCAAAACAGGCCATCGCGCTCGGGCTTGAAAGTACGGTAGTTGATGGTCTCCGGCTTCCTGACCTCGCCATACGACCACGATCGAATCTTGTCAGGCGAAGCGAGTCCGATGCGAATCGCGTCGAATTCTTCTTCCTGGGTTACCTGCTTAAACAAGTCGAGCAATGCTTTCATTCTCTGCTCCTTAACATTCCTAATTCAGTTAGTCCGTAGGCTATTTCGATAGACTTGCGGCGCAGCGCGATCAGCGCCGCTCGAGATCGATATCGATCACCAGCGAGCGAATTTCCTTCACCAGCACGTTGAACGATTCCGGCATGCCGGCATCGATCTTGTGCTCACCCTTGACGATGTTCTCGTACACCTTGGTACGACCCGATACGTCATCGGACTTGACTGTAAGCATCTCCTGTAGCGTGTAGGCGGCGCCGTAGGCCTCGAGCGCCCACACCTCCATTTCGCCAAAGCGCTGGCCGCCAAACTGCGCCTTGCCGCCCAGCGGCTGCTGGGTGACGAGCGAGTAAGGACCAGTCGATCGGGCGTGCATCTTGTCGTCAACCAGGTGATGCAACTTCAGCACGTGCATGTAACCGACGGTCACCGGTTGATCGAACGGTTCGCCATTGCGACCATCAAACAGCTTGATCTGACCCGAGTTGGGCAGCCCCGCGAGGTCCAACATGGTTTTGATCTCGCTTTCCTGAGCGCCATCGAACACCGGCGTGGCAAACGGGACGCCATCCTTGAGGCCGTGGCACAACTCGACCACTTCCTCGTCCGTCAGCTCGTTGATGCTCTCCAGCTTTCCGCTCGAGTTGTAAACCACTTCCAGCGCCTTGCGCAGATCAGCGATCTTGGACTGCGCCTTGAGCATGTCGTTGATACGATTGCCAAGGCCTTTTGCTGCCCAGCCAAGGTGCGTCTCGAGGATCTGCCCGACATTCATCCGCGATGGCACGCCGAGCGGATTGAGAACGATGTCCATCGGCGTTCCGTCCGTCGTGTGCGGCATATCCTCGATCGGCACGATCTTGGAAATGACACCCTTGTTACCGTGGCGTCCTGCCATCTTGTCGCCAGGCTGCAGGCGCCGCTTGACGGCAAGGTAAACCTTCACCATCTTCTGCACACCCGGAGGCAGCTCGTCGCCGGACGTCAGTTTCTTTTTCTTCTCGGCGAACATGCCATCGAAATCAACCCGCGCCTTGTCGAGAATCTCTCGCAGTTGCTCGAGTTGCTTGGCGGCATCTTCGTTGGTCAGGCGAATGTCGAACCACTCGTAGGGCGACATTTCTTCCAGATAAGCCTTGGTGACCTTGGCGCCTTTGGACAACTTGTGCGGCCCGCCATTGGCGACCTTGTTAACCAGCAAGCGCTCAATGCGGCCAAAAGCGTCGGTTTCGACAATACGCATCTGATCGTTGAGATCCTTGCGGTAGCGCTTCAGTTCCTCGTCGATAATGGTCTGCGCACGCTTGTCGCGCTCGATACCCTCACGGGTGAAGACCTGCACGTCGATAACCGTTCCCGCCATGCCCGACGGCACCCGCAACGACGTATCTTTAACGTCAGAAGCTTTTTCACCGAAGATCGCCCGCAGCAGCTTCTCTTCAGGTGTCAGCTGTGTCTCGCCCTTGGGCGTAACCTTGCCGACCAGCACGTCGCCGGCTTCGACTTCGGCACCGATATACACGACACCGGATTCGTCGAGCCGCCCGAGCTGTCCTTCAGAGAGATTGGAAATATCCCGCGTGATCTCTTCCGGCCCGAGCTTGGTGTCACGCGCGACCACCGACAATTCCTCGATGTGAATCGAGGTGAACCGGTCTTCGGCCACCACGCGCTCGGAAATCAGAATCGAATCCTCGAAGTTATATCCGTTCCACGGCATGAATGCGACCAGCAGATTTTGCCCCAGAGCGAGTTCGCCAATATCGGTCGACGCGCCGTCAGCAATCACATCGCCGCGCACGATGACGTCACCGGGTTTGACGATTGGACGCTGATTGATGTTGGTATTCTGGTTGGAGCGGGTGTACTTCACCAGGTTATAAATGTCGACACCAACTTCACCTGCCGAGGTTTCGTTGTCATTAACACGCACCACGATGCGCGAGGCGTCAACGTAGTCGACCACCCCGCCGCGCAGCGCCTGCACCGCGGTACCCGAGTCCACCGCAACGGTGCGCTCGATTCCGGTACCGACCAGCGCCTTTTGCGCGCGCAGGCAGGGCACAGCCTGCCGCTGCATGTTCGAACCCATCAACGCGCGGTTGGCGTCATCATGCTCCAGGAACGGAATCAACGAAGCAGCTACCGATACGATCTGCGACGGTGCAACGTCCATGAACTGCACGCGCTCTGCCGGCATCAGACTGAATTCGTTGCGATAACGGCAGGAAACGATCTCGTCGAGCAGTTTGCCCTTGTTATCGACCGCGGCATTGGCCTGGGCAATCACGTATTGCCCTTCGTCGATGGCAGACAGAAACTCGATATCGTCAGTTACCTTGCCATTGGCGACACGCCGATAGGGTGTTTCAAGAAATCCGTACTCGTTGGTGCGGGCGTACAACGCCAGGGAATTGATCAGTCCGATGTTTGGACCTTCCGGCGTCTCGATCGGGCATACCCGGCCGTAGTGGGTCGGATGCACGTCGCGCACCTCGAAGCCAGCCCTTTCACGTGTAAGCCCGCCCGGTCCCAACGCCGACACGCGGCGCTTGTGGGTGATTTCGGACAACGGATTGGTCTGATCCATGAACTGCGACAGCTGCGACGAGCCAAAGAATTCACGTACCGCCGCGGAGACCGGTTTGGCGTTGATCAGGTCATGCGGCATGAGATTCTCGGATTCCGCCTGCGAAAGACGTTCGCGCACGGCGCGCTCCACACGCACCAGACCGGCACGGAACTGATTCTCCGCCAGTTCACCGACCGATCGAACGCGGCGGTTGCCGAGGTGATCAATATCGTCAATGTCACCGCGGCCATTGCGCAATTCGAGCAAAATGCCGATGACGGCAATAATGTCGTCGTTGCTCAGCGTGTTCTCGCCTTCCGGTCCGCGTTTGCCGGCATGCGCATAGAAATTCTTCATCCACTCCGCGGTCTTGTCGTCCACCTGGTCCGGGTAGGCGCGACGGTTGAATTTCATGCGTCCAACCGATGACAGGTCGTAGCGCTCCGGCGCGTAGAACAGACCGTTGAACAGCGTCTTGACTGCGTCCTCGGTCGGCGGCTCACCGGGCCGCATCATGCGGTAGATCGCGACCTGTGCAGCCAACTGGTCGGCAGTTTCATCGCTGCGCAAGGTCTGCGAGATATAGGCGCCCTGATCGAGTTCATTGACATACAAGGTTTTGATCTCCTTGATGCCCGCCTCTATCAGTTTCTGCAGCAGCTCTTCGGTTATTTCGTCATTGGCGGAACCAATGATCTCACCGGTTTCAGTATTGATGACGTTGTGAGCCAGCGCCCGGCCGATCAGAAATTCATCGTCAACGACTACTTTCTTGAGACCGGCCTGCTGCATATCGCGCACGTGCTTGACGGTGATGCGCTTGTCTTTCTGCACGATGAGCTTGCCCTGTTTCGTCTGGATGTCGAAACGGGCCGTCTCACCGCGCATGCGATCTGGCTGCAGCTCGAATTCAATACCCTTCTTTGCGAAATGAAAGGTATCGAAAACGTAAAAAGTGGAGAGAATTTCCTCCGGCGTCATGCCGATCGCCTTGAGCAGGATCGTTACCGGCAGCTTGCGACGCCGATCGATGCGGAAGTAGAGGAAGTCCTTCGGGTCGAACTCGAAATCGAGCCATGATCCGCGATAGGGAATAATGCGGGCCGAGAACAACAACTTGCCGGAGGAATGCGTCTTGCCGCGATCATGCTCGAAGAACACGCCCGGCGAGCGATGCAGCTGCGAGACAATGACACGCTCGGTTCCGTTGATCACGAACGAGCCGGTGGGCGTCATCAAGGGTATTTCACCCATGTAGACTTCCTGTTCCTTGGCTTCCTTTACCGTCGGTTTCGCGGCCTCCTTGTCCATGATGGTCAGGCGCACCTTGGCACGCAGCGGCGCTGCGTACGTCAGGCCTCGTTGCTGACACTCCTTGACATCAAACGGCGGCAGTCCGAGTTGGTAGCTGACAAATTCGAGACGGGCATTTCCGGAATGGCTCGAGATCGGAAATATCGTCTGGAATGCAACCTGCAACCCCTGAGGCTTGCGCTTGTCAAGCGGCGTGTCCGACTGCAGGAACGACGCGAACGACTGCAGTTGGGTTGCCAACAAATAAGGTACCGGTAAAACACTTGCACGCTTCGCAAAACTCTTGCGAATGCGCTTCTTCTCAGTAAAGGAATAAGCCATACCATCTCCGAATCAGGACCGGCGACATCGCCCGCCAAGTCTGCTCACCGACTGGTGATAAATGGCCTGGTGGTTGGCCTCTACCAACCGCTGGCTGACGACCGGGGAGGACCCCCGATCCGACCAAACCTGTCCCTTGCAGTCGCTTCAAAGGACAAAGAGAAACAAAAGCGTGCTTCTCTTTAGCCTCTGGAACGTGCGGGTGGCGAACGCCTTCGCCGCCAGCCACCCGCTTCGTTCGTTACTTCACTTCAACCGTAGCACCAGCCTCTTCAAGCTGCTTCTTGATGTCTTCGGCTTCCTGCTTCGAAACACCCTCCTTGACCGGCTTCGGCGCACCGTCGACCAGGTCCTTGGCCTCTTTCAGACCGAGTGCGGTGATTGCACGCACCGCCTTGATGACACTCACCTTGTTATCACCGAAGCTGGCAAGCACGACGTTGAACTCGGTCTGCTCGTCAGCCGCGGCGGCACCACCACCAGCGCCCGCCGCCGGCGCGACCGCGACAGCGGCAGCAGCAGCGGAAACACCGAACTTCTCTTCCATTTCCTTGATGAGCTCGGAGAGCTCGAGGACGCTCATACTTCCGATTGCGTCCAGAATTTCAGCTTTGGCAACAGCCATTTTCAAATCTCCTGAATTTCAAATTAGTTGCGTCAGAAAAGCGCTGTTCAGTAAAGTCGGAATACCACTAATTAGTTGGGTCCGGACACCACTATGCAGCCTGCTTTTCCTGTTGGTCCCTGACGGCAGCAAGCGTTCGAACGAATTTGCCCGGCACTTCATTGAGCGTTTGAACAAATTTCGCAATCGGCGCCTGCATTGTTCCCAGCAGTTTCGCCAGCAATTCATCGCGGCTCGGCATAGTGGCCAATTGGGCGACGTCCTCTTTGGACATCACCTGATTCGGCATTGCACCTACCTTGATGACGAATTTCTCATTGCTTTTGGCAAACTCGCTGAGTACCTTCGCGGCTGCAATCGGATCCTCCGAAATGCCGTAAGCAAGAGGACCGATCATCTGGTCACCCAATTGCTCAAACGGAGTGCCGTTCACCGCGCGGCGAGCCAGGGTGTTCTTGAGAACGCGAAGATACACGCCGCCGTCGCGGGCATTCACCCGCAGCTGCGTCATGTCCCCCACCGTAAGACCACGGTACTCGGCAAGTACAACAGTTTGAGCCTGTGCGAGTTTGTCGCTCAGCTCTGCCACGACCGCTTTCTTTTCCTCTAGACTGAGACTCAAGGTCTACCCTCCTAAAGTTCCAATACGGGCCTCACGAACATCGTGAGGCCCACCCACGTATAGCGGCCTTAGATCCAGGAAATACTGGTGCCGCGCCATGCTGCCGGCGCAACGCCATTGTCATGAAAACCTGTTTCTTGGTTGCGCTATCTGCGTAGGACGTCGCCCAGGACGCGACGACGATTAAGCCCTTACAAAGAGCTCCTACGGTCTTTGACAGCCCTGGCCAACTCATTTCCTGCAGTTGTCCAGACCCCAAAGTTCTGTCACAAAAATCGATGCGTTTCGAACTCGCTGTGTTGAATTCACTTTACGCTGAAACACCTATGCGGCCACGCTCGTCTGGTCGACTCTCAGACCGGGCCCCATGGTGCTGGAAACCGATATCTTCTTGAGGTAAACGCCTTTAGACGAGGCTGGTTTGGCTTTGTTCAATGCGTCTACCAACGCTTTGAGATTGTCCGCCAGCGCGTCTTCCGTGAACGACGCCCGCCCGATGGAACAATGAATAATGCCGGCCTTGTCGGTGCGGTATTGCACCTGACCCGCCTTGGCATTCTTGACTGCCTCGGCCACATTCGGCGTCACCGTGCCGACTTTCGGGTTCGGCATCAAACCGCGCGGGCCAAGGATCTGCCCCAACTGACCAACGACGCGCATCGTGTCCGGCGTGGCAATGGCGACTTCAAAGTCGATATTGCCACCCTTGATCTGCTCAGCCAGATCGTCGAGGCCGACAATGTCGGCACCGGCATCCTTCGCCGCCTGCGCCTTGTCTCCCTGGGCGAATACCGCGACACGCACGCTTTTGCCAGTTCCCTGCGGAAGCACCACCGAACCGCGCACCAGTTGATCCGATTTCTTCGCATCGATGCCGAGGTTGACCGACACATCGATCGATTCGTTGAACTTGGCATTGGCGTTCTGCTTGACAATCGCCAACGCCTCGGGCAGCGGATAAAGCTTGCTGCGGTCCACGGCAGAACGTATGGCTTGAGTTCGCTTCGATAGCTTGGCCATGTTACATACCCTCCACTTCCACGCCCATGCTGCGCGCACTACCAGCAACGATTCTCATTGCCGCTTCAATGCTTCCGGCATTGAGGTCGGGCATTTTTGCCTTGGCGATTTCCTCTACCTGCGCACGAGTGAGCCGGCCAACCTTGTCCAAATGCGGGCGCGGACTGCCTTTGTCGAGTTTGATAGCTTTCTTGATCAGCACCGAGGCCGGCGGCGTCTTGATGATGAAGGTGAAGCTCTTATCTGCGAAGGCGGTAATCACCACCGGTAACGGAAGGCCCGGCTCGTAGCTCTGGGTCTGGGCGTTAAAGGCCTTGCAAAACTCCATGATGTTCAGGCCGCGCTGGCCAAGCGCCGGTCCGATTGGCGGGCTGGGATTGGCCTTGCCCGCGGGCACTTGCAGCTTGATGTAACCAACAACTTTCTTTGCCACGTTCTGACTCCTGTCTAAAGTGGGTACCAGCGCACGTCCCTATGACGCGCTCCCCTTGGTGATAGCAGCGCCAAAAAAAGCGCTCTTTCGCCACCTTCACTGGTGACCAAACGGACCCCATCACCTGGCCCGTAACTGATGCCGGTCAGGCTTTTTCCACCTGACTGAATTCAAGCTCTACCGGCGTCGAGCGCCCGAAAATGGACACCGAAACGCGTATCTTGCTTTTCTCGTAATTCACTTCCTCGACGTTGCCATGGAAATCGGTAAACGGACCTTCCTTGACACGCACCCCCTCGCCAACTTCGAACAGGATCTTCGGCTTGGGTTTCTCCACCCCCTCCTGGATCTGGTCCAGAATGTTCTTTACTTCGCGTTCGCTGATCGGGGTCGGCCGATGCGCCGTGCCGCCAACGAAACCAGTCACTTTCGGCGTGTTCTTGACCAAATGCCAACTGTCGTCCGTCATATCCATTTCCACCAGCACATAGCCGGGGAAGAACTTGCGTTCGCTGATAGCTTTTTGACCGGCCTTCATTTCAACGACCTCTTCGACCGGCACCAGGATCTGACCAAACTTGTCCTGCATGCCGCCACGCTCGATTCGCTCGAGCAGCGCGCGCTTGACGCTTTTTTCAAAGCCGGAGTAGGCGTGCACCACGTACCATTTCTTTGACATTACGCCTCCAAGCCCATCAGCATCCGGACCAATGACGCCAGAATCCAATCAACACCCCACAGAAAAACCGCCATCACAAATACAAAGGCCAGCACCATCGCTGTGCTCTGCACCGTCTCCTTGCGCGTCGGCCAGACAACTTTTCTGACCTCGGTAACCGACTCGCGTACGTAGACGACAAAGCGTTTGCCAGGTTCACTGGTCCACGCAACCAAAGCAGCCACAATCAGCGAACCGATAAAGGCGCCGACTTTCACCACCATTGGCATCTCTGCCAACAGGTAAAAACCCGAGATACCGACCGCAATGATCAGCACCGAGAGGAACAGTTTGATTTTGTCTAGCATCCGGTGTTTCGCCGTACTTGTGTTACAGGCGCTTGCAAACCACGAGACCCGCTTTCGGGAGCTTGCGGTCGCGTTGTGGCAGGCCAGGAGGGTCTCGAACCCCCAACCTTCGGTTTTGGAGACCGACGCTCTACCAATTGAGCTACTGGCCTAGGAATTTGTCGCAATTCAGATCGAATAGTGTGCTGGTCAATCGCGCTCTTGATCGATCACTGTCACTCAAGAACCTTGGCCACGACCCCGGCACCAACAGTGCGCCCGCCCTCGCGAATGGCAAAGCGCAAGCCCTCTTCCATCGCAATCGGTTGAATCAGACTCACCGTCATCTGAATGTTGTCACC
>JBFKXV010000019.1:0-15853 GCA_041637935.1 Burkholderiales bacterium
CGACGCGCGTCTTGTCCAATTGGAAACGCTCACCACGCCACCGAAACCTGATAAGCCTTTGGCGCCCGACGAGAAGAAGATCTAGATAACGCTCATGCGGCGACATAAACAATGCGCCGGGCGGCTGCGTTTCATGGCGCTCGCCGTGCTCGGCATCGCCATATTCGGCGGCAAACCGACTGTGACTTTTGCTGGAACAAAAGCACAAGACGACTCCTCGGCCGGCGCCGGCATGTACAGCACCTACATCGAGACGCGCAGTCGTTACTTTAGTGATGATCTGCGCAAGCCTCATCCGATGGCAATGGAGGATCTGCTGCCGTCACTAATGGAGGCAATCGAGCGTCTGTCCAAGTACACGATTCCAGACTCGTTGCCACTCGTACATCGTGTACCGCACGAAAAGATCGAGGAACTTGCCTGCAGCGGAGAAAAGTGCGCGGCACTTGCTGCCTACCGCTCCGGGGAGGGTGTTGTTTACATCGACGCAGCGCTCGAACCGGAAACGGATGTCTTCGCCCGCTCCGTCTTGTTACACGAGCTTGTCCACTATGTACAGGATTTCTCTGACACGCTCGTTGATGCCGAACCGTGTCAACGCTGGTCTCGCCGAGAGCAGCAGGCGTATGCCATACAGATGCGCTTTCTGTCACTGGCTGAAAGCGAGGCCGTGGTCGCCGCATACATCGGATCGACTGGCCTGGCGTGCCCACCGAAGGTGGACAAGCCGCTGCAACTGGATGAACCTCGATCCTAGGGGAATGACGACGTGTCTCTGACCTGGCTGCCGTCGTTCCGGGTTTTTGCGTGTCTTGGTGCGCTGCTCGTTGTGCCAAACGTAGTTGCCGAATCTGAGCAGGCCGTAGAAAAAAAGGATCCTCCTGCCGCTGGCAACGGCATGTACAGCACCTACGTCGATGATCGCAGCGAGTTCTTCAGTGATGAGCTGGGCAAGGCCGATCCGATTCCGCTAGCGCAGCTGGTACCCGAACTACTGACGGCGATTGACCAGTTGTCGAAGTATGCAATCCCGCAAGAGTTGCCGGGGGTGCATCGTGTGCCGCATGAAAAAATAGAGCAGCTGACCTGCGGCGGCGAGAAGTGTGCCGCGCTGGCTGCCTATCGGCCTGGGGAAGGTATCTATATTGACGAAGCACTCGAACCGGAAACGGATATCTTTGCCCGCTCGGTCCTGCTGCATGAACTGGTTCACTATGTGCAGGATGTTGCCAATGAGCTGGCCAGTGCTGAAGCATGCGATCGCTGGTATCGGCGCGAGCAAGAAGCCTATGCCATACAGAAACGTTTTCTGATGCTGGTCGGCAGCCAGGTGCGGGTGGCCTATTCAGCAGCGTCGAGCTGCGCGCAAGACAAGGGATAACACAACAGCTGCGACAGACTGTTCCGGGGCGGGCTTTACGTGTGGCAGGATAGCGGTTCCGCAACACGTTTCGTGAGTCAATTACATGTCTTCACCCGCACCGACACCATTCAGGCTGGAAGTGGACCAACCGCTGCTTGATGATCTGCGACGGCGCCTGACCAACGTCCGTTGGCCTGATGAAATTCCTGACAACGACTGGAAATACGGAACTGACCTGGCTTATCTGAAGTCTCTGGTCGACTATTGGCGCGATCAGTACGACTGGCGCAAGCACGAGGCGGTGATCAACCGCTTTCGTCAGTACAAGGTCAAGCTCGCCGGCATCGATTTGCATTTCGTTCACGAGGAAGGCAAGGGCCCGGCCCCCATGCCCCTGTTGATCTCGCATGGCTGGCCGGGTTCGGTTTACGAATTTCACAAGATATTGCCGATGCTCACGGATCCGGCGTCGCATGGCGCTGATGCTGCTGATTCGTTCACCGTGGTGGCTCCGTCACTGCCGGGGTACACATTTTCGTTCAAAGCCGGGCAGCCGCGATTTTCGCTCGAACAGATCGCTGACGCGTTTGCCGAGTTGATGACGCGCGTGCTCGGTTATGAAAGCTTCGGAGCGCAAGGTGGCGACTGGGGCGCCTTTGTGACCTCGCGGCTTGGCTACGCGTATCCGGACAACGTTGCTGGTATTCACCTGAACTTGCTGGCGATACGTCGTGATACAAAAATGCTCGAAGACCCGACGCCGCAGGAACGGCAATTCCTCGAGGAGTTGGATTACTTTATGAATGAGGAGACCGGTTACCAGTGGATTCAGGGGACCAAGCCGCAAACGCTTGCCTACGGACTGACCGACTCGCCAGTCGGACTGGCGGCGTGGTTGGTGGAAAAGTTCTACAGCTGGACTGACTGTCGCGGCGACCTCGATGGCTACCTTGGCCGCGATACAATGCTCACCGATATCATGCTGTACTGGGTCACGGGCGCCATCGGCTCGTCATTCTGGCCGTACTATGCGCGCCGGCACGGGCCGTGGCCGATTCCGCAAGGCGGTGTTAAGGTGCCAACCGCCTATATCGAGTTTCCGAAAGAAATACTGCGGCCACCGCGTTCCGTGGCCGAACGCATGTACGGCAACATTCAGCGCTGGACCACGATGGATCGCGGCGGACATTTTGCCGCACTGGAACAGCCGGAGGCGCTGGCCAGGGATGTGCGCACCTTCTTCCGCACGCTACGATAGTGTGTACAGCCGCACACGCGGTTCTGACTGGTGAAACCGTTCAGACGATCCGAAAAGTTCTATTGGCATCTCGTCGAGCGAGTGCTTTCAGTCATGTGAATGACCGTCGCACCAAGTCTTGCCGTGAGCGTTGAAACGCGCAGTTCGCGTCGCCTCGGGACTTGCGAGTCCGGTGATGCTTTTCGTTGCCATGGAGACTTCGTTCTTCGCGACCTCGAAATTCGGCCGAGCATATGGGAATCGAGACAATGATCCGGAAATTGTTTGCAGTATTGACAGTCGTGGGAAGCATAGCCGTTGTTTTGGCCACTTCTGCTTGTGGTGACGATGCCGGCAAGCAACAAGCGCCAACTTCGGGCAGCAGCACGCCTGCAGGCAAAAAAGTTGTCTTGAAGATGACCAGCGTATTTCCTTCCTCGTTGCAGTTGCTTGGCGACAGCGGCACGAAGATGGCGAAAAGCGTGCGGCGCCTTTCGGGGGGAACACTCGAACTGAAGTTCTTCGAACCTGGCGCGCTGGTGCCGGGACTGGAAGCGATTCCTGCGGTTGCCAAAGGCTCTGTTGAAGCGGCGTGGTCGGCCCCCGGTTTCTTTTCCGGGACTGACGTGACGTTCAACTTTTTTTCGACCGTTCCGTTTGGTCCGGACGCGCCGGAGTTGCTGGCCTGGTTGTATCACGGTGGTGGTAACGAACTGGCAGACGAGCTGTTCGCCAGGCACAGCATCAAGGCGATTCCGTGCGCAATAAATCCGCCGCAGGGATCCGGCTGGTTCCGTAAGGAGATCAAGTCGCTTGACGACCTGAAGGGTCTGAAAATGCGCTTCTTTGGCCTGGGAGCACGGGTACTGGACAAGGTCGGGGTCGCGACCCAGTTACTGGCGCCGGGCGATATTTTCCAGGCGCTGCAACTGGGCACCATAGACGCGACAGAATTTGCGATGCCGTCCAGCGACGAGAATTTCGGGCTGTACCAGGTCGCGAAGTATTATTACCTGCCGGGCTGGCATGAGCCGTCGTCCCTTCTCCACTTGTTTGTCAATCTCGATGTCTGGAACCGTTTGTCCGATCAGCACCAAGCTGTGCTGCAGATCGCTTGTGGCGATTCGTTGCGGGATACGCTCGCCAGAGGCGAAGCGTTGCAGGCACCGGCACTTCGGCGTATGCGCGACAAACATGGCGTTCGTATCATCTCCTGGCCTCCGGAGATTCTCGATGCCTACAGAAAAGCGTGGCAAGCGGTCGTTGCTGAAGAGTCGGCGGCCAACCCGGAATTCAAGAGGGTCTACGAATCGTACTCGGCCTTCCGTGAGGACTATGCGATCTGGCGCGAAAACGGATATCTGAAGTGATCCCTTGCCGGCATTGCGGACCACCACGAGTGCTGTTCCCACGGTGTGGCATGGGATGCATCCTCATGTTAGTGTCGTCGTTGCACAAGGCGGGATCAGGACGCAGGGGTGGCCCGCGGCATCACAATCAAGAATTGCAAATAACAGCAACGATGATAAGCCTGCCAAGGAGGAGGATATGAGACGGTCTTTTGTACTATCCATCAGCGCGGCCTGTGTCGCTGCACTGACGCTCGTTGCCGGTTGTGGTGACAGCGAACAGGTAGGCGGTGAGAGCGGCGCTACCGCTTCCGCACCTGTAGCTCAGAAAGTGACACTGCAAGTGACTAACGTGTTTCCCTCATCGCTGGTTTTGCTCGGCGACAGCGCGCTTGAGTTCGCTGACAAGGTCAAACGCGTATCCGGAGGCACGCTGGAATTGAAGGTGTTTGAGCCGGGCGCTCTGGTTCCGGGTCTCGAGGCAATCCCTGCCGTGTCAAAAGGTTCAGTGCAGGCTGCGTGGTCGAGCCCTGGATTCTTTGCCGGCACTGATATGACTTTCAACTTCTTTACCACCGTGCCGTTTGGTCCGAATGCGCCGGAATTTCTCGCCTGGATGTACCACGGCGGCGGTTTGGAACTGTCCGACGAAATGTTTGGCGAGCACAACATCAAGGCCATCCCGTGCGGCATCATCCCACCGGAAGCATCCGGCTGGTTCCGCAAGGAGATCAAGTCGGTCGATGATCTTAAAGGCATGAAGATGCGTTTCTTTGGTCTCGGTGCACGCGTCATGGACAAGATGGGGGTGGCAACGCAATTGCTCGCGCCCGGTGATATTTTCCAGGCGTTGCAGCTGGGCACGATTGACGCGACCGAGTTCGCAATGCCGTCCAACGACGAGAGCTTCGGCTTCTACCAGATTGCCAAGTACTACTATTTCCCCGGTTGGCACCAGCCGGCGTCGATCCTCGATCTGTTCATCAACATGGATGTGTGGAACGGTTTGTCGGACCAGCACAAGGCAGTGCTGGAGATCACCTGCGGCGACATGGTCAGAGCGATTCTGGCTCGAGGCGAGGCATCGCAGGCGCCGGCAATGCGGCGCATGCGTGACAAGCATGACGTGAAGATCAGGTACTGGCCGCCGGAAATTCTTGCCGCTTACCAGAAGGCCTGGAATGAGGTCGTTGAGGAAGAGTCGAAGAACAACGCCAACTTCAAGAAAGTGTATGCCTCCTATTCGAAGTTCCGCGAGGAGTTCAAGTTGTGGGGCGAGAATGGATACCTGAAGCGATAAACAGAACTGGCTCAATGGCCGGTGCGGTGTCATCGAGGAGGGGAAAATGAAAAAGTTTGTCGACCGATCGACTGTTGCCGCCTGCGGAGCGGCACTCGTACTCGCCGCCGGATGTGGTGACAGCGGTGATCAGCAACAGGCGGCTTCTTCGGGCGCTGGACCAGCAGCGCCGGCGGCCGAGAAAGTAACGCTGCAGGTGGCATCGGCGTTTCCAACCTCGCTTGCCCTGGTCGGCGAAGGCGCCGTCACTTTTTCTGACAAGGTGGCGCGCGTATCCGGCGGTGGCCTCGAGGTGAGGATTTTCGAGCCGGGTGCCCTCGTCCCTGCGCTCGAGGCGATCCAGGCCGTGTCCAAAGGCTCGGTCGACTCCGCCTGGTCGACAGCAGGTTTCTTTGCTGGTACCGACATGGCCTTTAACTTCTTCACGGCCGTGCCGTTCGGGCCGGACGCGCCGGAATACCTGGCATGGATGTACCACGGTGGCGGTCTCGATCTCGCCGGCGAGATGTTCGGGCAACATAACGTCAAGTTCATCCCGTGCGGCATCAGTCCGCCGGAAGCGTCCGGCTGGTTCCGCAAGGAGATCAAGACGCTGGACGATCTGAAAGGCATGAAGATGCGATTCTTCGGCCTCGGTGCGCGCGTGATGGACAAGATGGGTGTCGCAACGCAATTGCTCGCGCCCGGTGATATCTTCCAGTCACTGCAACTCGGTACCATAGACGCGACCGAGTTTGCCATGCCGGTCATGGACGAGAGCTTCGGCTTCTATCAGGTCGCCAAGTATTACTATTTCCCAGGCTGGCACCAGCCCTCTTCCATTCTTGGTCTGTTTATCAACCTGGATCTATGGAACGGACTGTCCGATCAGCACCGGGCGGTCCTCGAAGTCACCTGCGGCGACATGATTCGCCAAATATTGGCGCGCGGTGAATCGATGCAATCGCCGGCCATGCTGCGCATGCGCGACAAGCATGGTGTGAAAATCATGTACTGGCCGCAAGAGTTTCTCGACGCTTATGGGAAGGCCTGGCAGGAAGTCATTGCCGAAGAATCGAAGAACAACGCCAATTTCAAGAAAATCTATGCCTCTTACTCGAAGTTCCGCGAGGAGTTCAAGTTGTGGGGAGAAAACGGCTACCTGAAGCGATAAACAAAACCGGCTCAATGGCCGGTGCGGTGTCATCGAGGAGGGGAAAATGAAAAGGTTTCTCGACGTATCGAAGTTTGCTGCATGCATGGCAGCACTGGTATTCGCGGCCGCTTGTGGCGACAGCGGCGATCAGCAACAGGCGGCTTCTTCGAACACTGGACCGGCAGCGCCGGCGGCCAAACAAGTGACGCTTCAGACGGGCATGGCGTTTCCCAGTTCACTTGCCCTGCTTGGTGAAGGTGCGGTCACCTTTGCTGAGAAGGTCAACCGGGTCTCGGGCGGCAGCCTCGAAGTTAAGTTGTTCGAACCCGGTGCGCTGGTTCCGGCGCTCGAGGCGATCCAGTCTGTTTCGAAAGGATCCATCGACGCAGCCTGGTCAACCGCCGGTTACATTGCCGGTACCGACATGGCCTTCAACTTCTTCACAGCAGTGCCGTTCGGCCCGGACGCGCCGGAGTATCTGGCATGGATGTACTTTGGTGGTGGTCTCGAGCTCGCCGATGAAATGTTCGCCGAGCAGAACGTCAAGTTCATTCCGTGCACTATCATCGCGCCAGAGGCTTCCGGTTGGTTCCGCCAGGAGATCAAATCGCTGGACGATCTCAAGGGGATGAAGATGCGATTCTTCGGCCTCGGTGCCCGCGTTTTGGACAAGTTGGGGGTTGCGACGCAATTGCTCGCTGGCGGCGATATTTTCCAGGCACTGCAACTCGGAACCATTGACGCGACCGAGTTCGCCAATCCCGTTGTCGACGAGAGCTTCGGCTTCTATCAGGTCGCCAAGTACTACTACTTTCCCGGGTGGCATCAGCCATCTTCCATTCTCGGTCTGTTTATCAACATGGATCTATGGAACGGCTTATCCGATCAGCACCAGGCGATTCTTGAAGTGACCTGCGGCGACATGGTTCGGCACGTCCTGGCACGGGGAGAAGCAATGCAATCGCCGGCAATGCGGCGCATGCAGAATGAGCACAGCGTGAAGATAAAGTACTGGCCACCGGAATTCCTCGAGGCATACGAAAAAGCCTGGCAGGAAGTCATCACGGAAGAATCGCAGAACAACGCCAATTTCAAGAAAATCTACGCTTCCTACTCGAAATTCCGCGAGGAGTTTAAATTGTGGGGCGATAATGGTTACCTGAAGAGATAAGGATTACCAAGTCAAGGCGGGCGCGACGCCCGCAAGGAGGAGAGAATGAAACGGTATGTTGGCGCATCGGTAGTTGGGGTATGCATCGCGGCACTGATTGTCGCGGCAGGTTGTGGTGACGGTGGCAATGGGCAGCAGGCGGCTTCTTCGGACGGTGCGCCGGCGGGGCCGGCAGCCCAGAAAGTGTCGATGAAGGTGGCATCGGCGTTTCCCATGACGCTTCCTCTGCTCGGTAAAAGCGCGACCACGTTGACTGAAAAGATCGAGCGAGTCTCAGGCGGCAGCATCGAGATGAAGATGTTCGAGCCCGGCGCGCTGGTTCCTGCGCTCGAGGCGATCCAGGCGACCTCAAAAGGATCGGTCGATGCGGCCTGGTCGACCGCCGGTTATCTTGCCGGCACCGACATGGCCTTCAACTTCTTCACGGCAGTGCCGTTCGGACCTGATGCGCCGGAGTATCTGGCGTGGATGTACGAAGGAGGCGGTCTCGAACTGGCTGACGAAATGTTCGCGGAGCAGAATGTCAAGTTCATTCCGTGCCTCGTCCTTTCGCCGGAAGCTTCCGGTTGGTTCCGTAAAGAAATTACTTCGCTGGACGACCTGAAAGGCATGAAGATACGCTTCTTCGGCCTCGGCGCACGCGTTCTGGACAAGCTGGGGGTTGCAACGCAACTGCTTGCTGGCGGCGATATTTTCCAGGCGCTGCAGCTCGGCACCATTGACGCGACCGAGTTCTCCAATCCCGTCATTGACGAAGGCTTCGGCTTCTATCAGATTGCAAAATATTACTACTTCCCGGGGTGGCACCAGCCGGCGTCGATTTCGGGCCTGTTTGTCAACCTCGATCTATGGAAGGGTCTGTCCGATCAACACCAGGCGATGATCGAGTACACGTGCGGCGACATGGTCCGCCATGTCCTTGTTCGAAGCGAATCGGAGCAGTCGCCGGCGATGCAGCGCATGCGTGACAAGCACGGCGTCAATATCAGGTACTGGCCGCCGGAATTCCTCGATGCCTACAAAAAAGCCTGGGAGGAAGTCATTGAGGAAGAGTCAAAGAACAACGCCAATTTCAAAAAAATCTATGCCTCCTACTCGAAGTTCCGCGAGAATTTCAAATTGTGGGGCGACAATGGTTACCTGAAACGATAAGGGCTAAGCGGCGGCGAGTGCATCTGTCGCTCGCTCCTCCTTCTGGCGTAGGGGTTGCGCTCATGGTAGGGTTCGCCTTGAGCGAACCTGCTGCGGCGGGATGTGGGCAAGTGCCAAAAAGAATTGGCTTGCCTCGGCATTTCCAGGAAGCGTGGATCGCGGGGCGAAAAAAAGATCGTGCAGCGACAAGCCTGTTGAGGAGGAGAAAATGAGGAAGTTGTTCGGGTTATCCGCAGTCGCGGTATGCGTGACTGTGCTAATGGCGCTGGCTGGTTGCGGTGATAGTGGCCCACAACAGGAAGCGGTGTCAGCGGGCGATTCGCCGGCCCCGGCAGCCAAAAAAATCACCTTGAACATGGCCAGCGTGTTTCCGGCCTCGCTGCAATTGCTCGGCGATAGTGGCGTGAAGCTCACCAAAACGGTTGGCGAGATGTCCGGTGGCACACTGCAGCTGAAGTTCTTTGAACCCGGCGCGTTGGTTCCGGGACTGGAGGCGATTCCGTCGGTATCCAAAGGTTCCGTCGACGCCGCATGGTCAAGCCCGGGTTTCTTCGCCGGCACCGACAGCACATTCAGCTTCTTTTCAACCACGCCGTTCGGTGCGAACCCGACCGAGTTTCTCGCCTGGATGTATTACGGCGGCGGCCTCGAGCTGTCCGACGAAATGTTTGGCAAGCACGACATCAAGGGCATTCCCTGCCAGATGATTCCGCCGGAAGCATCGGGTTGGTTTCGCAAGGAGATCAAGACGCTGGCTGACGTCAGGGGACTGAAGATGCGTTTCTTTGGTCTCGGCGCCAAGGTCATGGACAAAATGGGCGTGGCGACCCAGTTACTCGCGCCCGGCGATATTTTCCAGGCATTGCAATTGGGCACGATCGACGCCACCGAGTTCTCCATGCCATCGAGCGACGAGAGCTTCGGTTTCTACCAGGTTGCCAAGTACTACTACTTTCCCGGCTGGCATCAGCCGGCTTCGTTCAACTATCTGTTCGTCAACATGGATGTTTGGAAGGGGTTGTCCACCCAGCACAAGCGGATTCTCGAAGTGGCGTGTGGCGATAGCGTTCGCGACGGACTCGCCAGAGGTGACGCAGCTCAGGCGCCGGCAATGCGGCGCATGCGTGACAAGCACGGCGTGAAGATCATGTATTGGAGCGACGAAATCCTTGCTGCCTACAAGAAAGCCTGGGACGAAGTGGTGGCGGAGGAAGAGGCGGCCAATCCGAGCTTCAAAAGGGTCAATGAATCCTACTCCAAGTTCCGCGAGGAATACGCGTTGTGGGGCCAGAACGGCTACCTGAGGAAATAATTCGGCAGGTATGTTTGGAGCGGACAGACTGGGGTCCGCTCCTTAGTTGTGTTACGGGCATGAGGGGAGAAGCATGGAACGAATGCTAAGAACAAGCGACGCTATAGACGCCGTGCTCTACCGCATTTCGATGATCGTGGGCTGGCTGTTCATTGCTACTACGATCGTCATCGCATTTGACGTCCTGTCGCGCAAGGCCGGTTACCAGATACCGGGAATGGGGTCGACCCGCCTGCAAGAACTCGAATGGCATTTGCACACTGCAATTTTCAGCTTCTGGCTCGGGACCGCCTATATCAAGAACGCGCACGTCCGGATCGATATTGCGTTCATCAATGCCAAGCCTTTGACAAACGTATGGGCGGAATTCCTCGGTTGCGTGATCTTCGCAATCCCCTATTGCCTGTTGGCGATCTACTTCAGCGTGGACTTCACGTTGGTCGCGTGGGTCGACAACGAAGGCTCGGCGTCCTCCAACGGCCTTCCGTGGCGCTGGATACCAAAGGGGTTCATTTCCCTGGGACTGATCTTGCTGTTCGCAGCGGTAATCTCGGTGCTGATGCGCACCATCGTCTACGTATGGGGGCCGGAAGACCTCAAGGGCAAGGCCAATGTCGGTGTCATTAAGGACCATCACGGGGTGACGCCATGAGCTGGATTACCCATCACATTGCGCTGATCCTGTTCGCCGTTCTGGCGATTTCGTTATTTTCCGGCTACCCGGTGGCATTCGTTCTGGGCGGTATTGCGATCTTTTTCGGGGGGATCGGGATCCTTCTCGACGTGTTCCACCCGGTGCAATTTTTCAATCTGCTCCCGAGAGTGTGGGGAACGGCGGCTTCTAATCCGATTCTGGTAGCGGTTCCGATGTTCATTTTCATGGGCACCATGCTGGAGCGCAGCGGTGTTGCCAATGATCTGTTGCATTGCCTGCAGGTCATCACCCGGCGCATACCGGGCGGCTTGGCGATGTCTGTCACATTGATGGGCACCATCATGGCGGCGACCACCGGCATTGTCGGGGCCTCGGTCGTGATGTTGACCATGATTGCGTTGCCGTCGATGCTCGAGCGCGGATATCAGAAGCAGCTCGCCGTCGGAACCATTGCATCCGCAGGAACGCTGGGGATCCTGGTGCCGCCTTCGATCATGCTGGTGATCATGGGCGATCTGTTGTCGGTCTCGGTGGGCGCGTTGTTCGCTGCGGCGGTGTTCCCGGGTCTCATGCTCGCCGGTCTTTACCTGCTCTACATCGGCATTGCCAGTTTTGCGAAACCTGAGCGCGCGCCGCCACTACCAGACGATATTGGCCCCAAGACGCAGCTCGAACTATGGAAATTGATCGGCAAGAGTTTCTTTCCGCCGGTGTTGTTGATTGTGCTGGTGCTTGGATCGATCTTCGGCGGCTGGGCGACGCCGACCGAGGCCGCTGGCGTCGGGAGCATCGGTGCACTGTTTCTCGCCTGGCTCAACAAGCGCCTTGATAAACAAACGTTGAAAGACGTGATCGAGCGCGCCGGCCTGACCAACGGCATGGTGTTCTTCATCTTCTTCGGCGCGCAGCTGTTTTCCTACGTATTTCGCTCGCTCGGCGGTGACGATCTGATCGTTGAATTGCTCGATACCATCGGCATCAATACCGGCTGGGAAATCCTCGCCTTTATGCTGATCCTGACATTCATCCTGGGTTTCTTTTTCGACTGGATCGAGATCACCTTGATCGTGCTGCCGGTGTTTGCGCCGATCCTGCAAGCGGTCGACTTCGGGCCGCATATCGGCGAGGGAGCGCCTATCCTGTTCCTGACCTGGTTTGTCGTCATGCTGTCGGTCAACCTGCAGACCTCGTTCCTCACACCGCCGTTCGGATTTACCTTGTTTTACATGAAAGGCACGGTTCCGCCATCAATTAACATGGCACACATCTACCGCGGCATCATCCCGTTCGTCGTATTGCAGCTGATCGGATTGATATTCATTCTGTCGTTCCCGCAGTTGGCGCTGTGGTTGCCGCGTTGGGCTGGCTTCCTTTATTGACGGCCACGCCGGCCGATTAAAGTCACAACGGAACGGGGCGCATTGCGCCCCGTTTTTTTTCGACCACCCTCAAGGCGATCGCTGCGCCCTGATCTACAGCTAAACCGCCGCATCGCAGGCCTGATATTTGCGACGGATTGACCCAGGCGATCCTGCCATTCCTCGTTGCGCGGTTCTGACAATGCGTAGACTTTTCCGTTTGTTCTGTGTTGCCCTGCTGTCGGTGGCCTGTAGCACGGCCAACGGCGCCGATACTGTCAAGATCGCATTCATCGATGCACTGAGCGGCCGCTACGCTGATCTTGGCTTCGCCAGCCTCAAGCAATATCAGGCGGCGATTGCCTATACCAACGCCAACGGTGGCGCACTCGGACTCGATCTCGAACTGGTGCCGCTCGACGACAAGTCGAGTGTGAAACAAGCGTTGAGCAATCTCGAGCTGGCAATCCAGCAGGGAATCCGCTACGTCACGCAGGGTAATAACCCGGACGTTTCCATTGCTCTGGCTGAGGCGATCGACGTACACAATCGGGAGAATCCAGCCCGTAGGGTCCTGTTACTGAACTACGGCGCCGGTGCGCCGCAACTGGACAATGATGCCTGCAGTTTCTGGCATTTTCGCTTCGATGCGAGCCTGGCGATGAAAGCGCATGCCATGGTCGCCGGTATTCCTGCCGATGGCAGTGTGCAAACAGTGTATTTGTTGAACCAGGATGATCGCTGGGGCCACGAGGCGAGTCGCGAAATCCTGCGTGTCCTGTCTGAACAGCGGCCGGAGATTCGTATCCTCGGAGACGAATTGCATCCGTTCGGGGAAGCGAAAGATCTCTCCGGTTACGTCCGGAGAATAATCGAATCCGGCGCCGACGCGATCGTGACCGCCGACCGCGGCGCCGACCTGGTAAAGCTCATGTCAGCCTGGAGCAAAACGGGCCAGACGAAACAGGTTTTCATTCTCAGTAACTCGGTGTCGTTGGTTCCCGCGGCAATTGGCGCGCGCGGCGCAGATCGCATTACCGGCGTATTCACCTGGCATGCCAACATGGGTTCGAACCTGATCGATCAGTTCGCTGAGACATACCAGAACGAACATGGCGAATCCTGGAACGGATTGCCGGTCTATATCACTATTCAGATGCTGGTTGCATCAACCGAGGTGGCCCGCTCCATCGATCCATTACAGGTAGCGCGAGCGCTTGAAGGCCTGTCGTTTCTCGGCGCCGCCGGTCCGGTTGCGCTGCGTGAAGACAATCACCAGTTATTGCAGCCGTTGTTTCTGGCGCGTCTTGGGCGAGTCGACAACAGCGCCGCCAAACCGGCGGTCGGTTCGAAGCTGGGATGGAACACGGTGTTGCGCAAAGAGCCCGATCAGACCGTAATCGATACGTCGTGCAAGATGCGCAGGCCGGAGGGTGTGAAGCGGCGCTGACCCCGCCGTTACGGCGTCCCGAATTGCCGATCCGCAGTCAGACTTGGTTTGCGATGCGTGTTCTGTTTGGCGCGATACCACTCAGCAAGATCCTCCGGCGTGTCGACGTCAAAGGCCAGTCCGGCGCTGTTTGTGGTGTCATGCTGCAGGCCAAGATGCAGGGCACTCGCAATATGACTGCGGTAGCTGTGCTCGCCGAACTGAAAGGCGAATTCAAGTTTCGGGTCCAGACACAAACCATTTGTTCCGATGCCGCGCCGGTCGGGTGCGATCGCGATCAGACCAGGTTTTCCGCGTCGCGATAGCTGCCGAAGATCTTCGCTAGCGAGCATCGGCAGATCGCACGGCACGACCAGCATTTTTGACGCCCCCCAGTGCCGCAGCGCGAGCCGGCCCTGATCTATCGCTGCGTTGAGCCCGCAACCGGTTTCGGCGATTGCATGCACACCCAGCGCGACGGCGCGTCCCCGGGTCGTGTCACAGCCACTCACGATGATGGTCTTGTCGAGTCCCGGGTATTCCGCTGCCTGCGCCAGCACGTGCACCAGTAACTGATCCATGAGCGCGCAACGTTGCGCTGGCGCCAGCACGTTCGCCAGACGGGTCTTTCCCTCGCGCAGGGATTTGACAGGAACAACCAGCCAGTCGCTCACACCTCAGCACTCCTCACGTCCTGCACGCGCCATTGTTCACAGAATGCGACAACAGTTTCGGCGAGTTGGCGGCGATCATTGGCGTCGCGCATGACGGTGTCCGTGACCAGCGGCGTAATGCCGTTCTGCGCAATTTGGTCACTCAGACTTGCATCGGCATGGTCGATGACGAGTGCATCGATGAGTCCATGATAAAACCGCGCTACCTCGACCACGGAACTGCGCTTGCCACGCTCGCCCATGATTTTGGCGGCCGGCCCTTTCAGTGCCCGTCCGCCGACAATCGGTGATATCGCCAGCCTCGGCACTGGCGCGTTTCCAATGGCGTTGCGCACACCGGGTATCGAAAGTATCGGCGCAACGCTCAGGTAGGGATTGGACGGGCATATCACGATCGCCCGAAGCGCGGAGCTGCCCAGACACGCGTGCAACGCCGTAGACATCTGCGCTTGACTGGCTCCGGCATATTCGAAGCCGCGGACTTTGGGTTCGGCTCGCCGCCTCACAAAGTAATCCTGAAAATCCAGCTCGCCCTGATCGGTATCGACGCGGGTGCGCACCGGATCATCACTCATTGGCGCAACGCAGTGCCTGACTCCAAGAGAGCGGCATAACTGCGCGGTGACTTCTGACAGGCTTTGTCCCAGCGCCAGACGGCGCGTGCGCTCGACATTGGTTGCCAGGTCGCGGTCTCCCAACTGAAACCAGGTCTCGCCGCCGAGCTTTGCCAGTTGTTCCATGAAGTGCCACGTTTCATCGGCCACACCCCAGCCGCGCTGCGGGTCGTTGATGCCGGCCAAGGTATACATCACGGTGTCGAGGTCAGGCGCGACGTGAAGTCCGAGGTGAACGAAGTCATCGCCGGTGTTGACCGCGACCGTCAGTTCACCGGGTTCGAGTACTTGCGCCAGTCCGTGCGCCAGGCGCGCGCCACCGACGCCACCGGCCAGTGCCAGGATCATGGCGCATGCTCCCGGAACTGGACCACTTCGTGCAGCGCCCGGCGGGCAAACGGTTTGCCGCTGTGTGCCGGATAGCCAAGCGTGACAATGGCCTGCGGCTCCCAGTCTTCTGGTAGCTGAAGCGTCGCATGAACCGTGTCGGCACAGAACAGCGGTGCGCACATCCAGCAGGCGCCCAAGCCTGCTGAATGTGCGGCCAGAAGGAGATTCTGCGCCGCCATCGCAGTGCCCTGAATGGCCATGACACGTTCGGCCTGCATGCGTTTCGCGTCGGGATAGCGATCCATGTCGATCATGCTCATGCAAACGACCACCAGCACAGGTGCGCCGGTCAGCCTCGCGTAGGATCGTGCGACATCGGCTTCGATTGCCTGCGTGTCGTCACCGTCGCGGCTTCGATCAGCGCGCAGCAGCGCCCCCATCGCCTTTGCCAGTTTGTCTTTGTCCTCATTGCGCTCGAGTACCAGGAAACGCCACGGCTGCCGATTGTGTGCCGATGGCGCCGTGACTGCGGTACGCAGCAGCAATTCGATCAATTCGCGGGGCACCGGGAGTGGTGCGTAGCGGCGGATTGATCGGCGCGAACTCAACAGATCCTCAGCCGCCGAAGCCGATGACGTGGCGAGAGAATCTGGTTGTTGATTTAACGTGGTTTGCATGGCGCGCCTTGTTCCTGAACGGGCTATCTGAACAGATCGATTTCTTTGGCACGGATCAGATCGGCCGCCTTGCCTTTGCCCGTTTGCAGGCCGCGCA
>JBFKXV010000020.1:0-15399 GCA_041637935.1 Burkholderiales bacterium
AGGAAAAGCTCATGGCATTAATGATTACCGATGAGTGCATAAACTGCGACGTGTGCGAACCGGAGTGCCCTAACGAGGCAATTTACCAGGGCGAAGAGATCTACGAGATTGATCCGGACAAGTGCACCGAATGCGTTGGTCATTTCGAGCAGCCGCAGTGCCAGGAAGTGTGTCCGGTTGACTGTATCCCGGTCAATTCGCAGCGAATCGAGTCGAGACAGCAATTGCTTGCCAAGTACCACCTGCTGATGAAGCGTAAACAGACCGAGTCGGCAACCTAGCCGGCTGCGCAGTCAGTGCTGGCAGTGTGTGCAGTAAAACGTTGAGCGTTGTCCCAGCCGGCACATGCGAATCGGCCCGCCGCACACTCTGCACGATTGGCCCTGCCGCCCGTACACCATGTATTTCTGCTGGAAGTAGCCCGGCGCTCCATCAGTGCCGGAGAAATCACGCAAGCTACTGCCGCCGGCGGTGATTGCATCGCGCAGCGTGTCCTTGATGGCGTGCACCAGCTTGTCGCAGCGCTCAATGCTCAGCCTTCCGGCTTTGGTTTTTGGATTGATACCGGCACGGAACAATGCTTCATTGGCGTAGATGTTGCCAACACCGGTGACGATGTCGTTGGTCATCAGCGCCAGCTTGATCGCGATGCTGCGCTTGCGGGTGTGCTCGTGCAGCCAGCGCGCGTTAAACGAAGCACCCAGCGGTTCGGGTGCAAGGTCGCGCAACAGCGGGTGGCGCGACGGCTGTTCGGATGTCCAGAGCAGGGCGCCGAAGCGGCGTGGGTCAGTGAACCGCACCAGCATTCCGGAAGACAACACCAGATCGTAGTGATCGTGCTTCGAAGGCGGCACCCTTTTTGGCAATACGCGCAGTCGTCCCGACATGCCGAGGTGCACTATGATCCAGCCATCCGCGCAGCTAATGAGAAGGTACTTGCCGCGTCGCTCGACAGTGCGAATGGTCGAGCCGGTCGCGTGCTGTTTCAGTTTCGCTGGAATTGGCCAGCGTAGCCGATGATCGCGAATGACGATCTGTTCGATACGCTGACCTTTCAGATGAGGCTCCAGGCCGCGGCGCGTCGTTTCGACCTCCGGCAGCTCAGGCATGTGAGACAGCCTTAGGAGGCGGCGACGCGATAGGGGTCGAGCAATCGTCCGCCCGCGTCGCTTCCGAGCCGGTAGCGCATGTTCTCCTCGACGCGCAACAGTTCTACATGAGGTTGCCGCGACAGTACCCGGAAGGTGACGCTGGAGCCATTGCTTAATTGAATACGGATGCGTTCCCCACGCGGCGTGCCCTGGTAAGGCTCCACCGAGAGTGCCGAGGCGAGGTTCCACTCAGCCGCCCAGATGTTGAGTTCGTCCGCTGATGGAGCTGCTTCGCCCGCTGCAGGCAATGTGCCCCGAAGTGACCAGGCGCCCTTGTCGTTCTTTTCTGCCCGCCATTGTTTAAAGTCGATTCCGACTGGTTTCTCGTGATCGCCAAGGAGCTTGTGGCTGAGCAATTTGTTCACTTCGAGCGGTATGTTGTAGCCGAGAAATGTACGCACCAAATAGATGTGATCACCGCTGGCAAGATACTGCTCGTTGGTGATGTCATTGATGTTACCAAACGCAAACGTCTGATCGTTCAGCGTCACGCGCGCGGTTGGCGGATCAAGACCGTAGCGCGATAAGTTGTCGGCCGGCAGCATATCCGACGCGGTTGCCTCGGTGAGATCCAGCAAGCGAGCCAATTGCAACGGCTCAATGCGGGTCTGATACGGCCGCAACATCAACCATGTTCCGTCACGCTGCGCCATCTCAACGTCCATGGTTGCGCCGCGCTCGATACGCACGCGAACCACTTCGTCGCGTTTGAGTTGCGACACTGCGATGCCCGGCTGTTGTTCCTCGCCGGGTCGCCAGTATGCGTACAGCCCAAGCGCGACCAGCGCCAGCAACAGGAACAGATTCAGTATCAGCCGCGACTTCACGCTCTACGCCGTCTCCACCAGATGACACCGCCGCTGATCAGCAGACCGAGTGGCAGGAAAATCAAAAAACCGAAGCCCATCGTGGCCATCTCCGGACGCGACAGTTCCAGCGTCAGGTCAACACGTGTTTTCGGTTCGATAGTGATCAGCGAATCGTCACCTGCCAGCCAACTCATCGCGGTTATGCCCAGGTCGATGTTACCGAGCAGACCGATGAACTGGTTGGACAAACTCTTGGCCGTGCCGATCACCACAATACGCTGTCTTTTGTCGCCGACGTCGCGCTCGAGAGCGGCGGCTACGGTAATCGGACCAGCGATATCGCTATCCTCATCAAAGCTGGCATTGCGCAGGCTGGTCGTTTCCAGCCAACCTCCAGCTGCTGCCTGAACCAGCGGTGTGAAGAAAAACGCCGATTCCTCGTGCGCCTCAATGCGCCGCGCAAACGGGAACACGGTATTGCTGTTGAGTCGATCGGTGATCGGGTGTTCGGCATAAGCCGAGGCCAGGGCGAACGATGCCGGCAACCGCTGCGCCGAGGCGGACGGATCAACCACGACACCATCGATCAGGTCGAGACCGAGATATTCGGCTACCAGGTCCAGGCCGCGCAGTGAATCATAGTCGACCAGCCACAGCAGGTTACCGCCTTGCTCCAGATAACGCTTGATACGGCTGACCTCGCCCGGCAGCAGGTCGACTCGCGGGCCGGCGATGACCAACACCGACGTGTTGTGCGGCACATCCTGCGCGACGGCGAAATTGACCGTGCTGATGCGAAAACCCTTTTCGCGCAGCTGTGTGCCTAGATCGCCCAGATCAAAGTTGGCGGCACCCTCAAGTTTGCCTTCGCCATGCCCGTCAAGGGTGCTGATGAGGCTTTCCGACGAGCGCATCAAGCGCAACAGAAGATTAATCATTTCCTGTTCGCTGAGTGTGCGCAGGTTGTCGGCACGATCGTTCAGCCTGACTACCAACTCGCCGTTCACGCGCACGCCAGCTTGCTGGGCGGCGACCGGATCCTCGCGTGGGTCGACGAAGGTCAGCGAGATGTCTTTCTTGGCCCGTTGGAACGGCGTGATGAAATTCTGGATCGCACCGCGCAGATCTTCCTCGGCGTCCGGTGTAGCGAATGCCGTGACCGATATCGGCCCGCTAATCTGCTCGAGCACCTCAATCGATGCCTGCGACAGTGTGTTGCGTTTACTTTGCGTGAGGTCCCAGGTGGTATCGATGTCCTTGGTCAGGTAAATCACTGCTGCCACGATGGCGACCAGCAGAACGACGAACAGGCTGTTCTGAACGAGAATTTGCAACCGAAGCCGGGGATTGATGTTCATGCGTGCAGTCGATCCGAATCGAGACGTCGAATGGAGAGAACGAGAAACGTCACGGTCAGTAAGGCGAAAAAGACAAGATCGGTAATCGCAATCGTTCCGTTGAGAAATCCTTCGAAACGCTTGAGCAGAGAGATCAAATGCAGCGCGCTCTGCGGATCAGTTGCTGCAGCATTGATGATCCAAAGCGCCAGGAATACGGCGAGTGAAAGAATTGCCGCAACGACCGGATGCGTCGTCAGGCACGAGATGAACAGACCGATTGCCGCAAAACTGCAGCCAAGCAGTGTCAGACCGATCAGGTTGGCAATCAGTAAACCAAGGTCGATGGTTCCGCCAGCCAATAACGATAGCGCCATCGCCAGGATCAGCAAATTGATGAGGGCCAGAAAAGCGACCATGGCGACGAATTTGCCGATGATGATTTGTGTCATCGATATCGGTGCCGACATCAACAATGCCATTGTCTGGTTGCGGCGCTCCTCAGAGACCAGGCGCATCGTCAATAGCGGTATTGACATCAGCAACAGCATGGAGCCGACGCCAAACATCGGCACGATGGCAATTTCGGTCAACCCCGGCGCGTTCGGGGTGCGAGCCAACTGCGCCTGAACCTGAAGGAAGCCGTCGATCTGCTTGAGAAAAATGAGTGCCAGGACAAACTGCATGAAAGCGAGCACCACCCAGGCGAGCGGTGAGGCGAACATGGATCGCAGTTCCTTTGCCGCAATGGTAAATATCATGCTGCTGCCTCCGAACCGGATTTATTGGGCACACCTGCAGCGACCTCGTCCTGGCGGGTGAGCTGCACGAATACCTCCTCGACACTGGCCTGCGCCGGGGAGAGCTGGTAGAGCCCCCAATTTCGCTCCAAACTTGCGCGTAGCAGCTGGTCGGTGGGGTCCTGACCCGGCGGCGCGATGACGCGAAACACCCCGGCACTCGCCTGTTCGACCTGAGCTGGCTGCACCAGTTGCGATAATTCCTGCAGCTGCGGCGGGCGACGTAACGACACTTGCAGCGAGTGGCCGCCGCGAAACGCCCGCAGCCCCGCAATCGCGTCGGCAAACACGACTTTGCCGTGGTGAAGGATCTGAACCCGGTCACAAATTGCCTCTACTTCCGGCAGGATGTGTGTTGACAGAATGACGCTGTGCTGATTGCCGAGTTCACGGATGAGCGAACGAATTTCGCGAATCTGGTTCGGATCCAGACCTACCGTGGGTTCATCGAGAATGACGACATCCGGGTCGTGGATAATCGCCTGGGCGATGCCAACGCGCTGTTGATAGCCCTTTGACAGTGAGCCAATCAACCTTTGGCCCATGTCAGTCAGCCCGGCGCGCCGCTTGGCGCGTTGCACGGCGTCGGCCAGTGATGACTTGGGTAATCGATGCAAACGCCCTGCCAGTCGCAGATACTCGTCGACGCGCAATTCCTTGTACAGCGGCGGGACCTCCGGCAGATAGCCGATTCTGGCTTTGGCCGCAGTTGGTTTGTCGATCAGGTCGATGCCGCACACGTTGACCGATCCGGCGCTGGGTGCCAGGTTGCCGGTGATCATCTTCATGGCCGTCGTTTTGCCGGCGCCGTTGGGGCCGAGCAAGCCGACAATTTCGCCGCGCTTGAGTTCCATTGATACGTCATCGACCGCCAGATTGTTGCCGTAACGGCGTGACAATCCAACGGCGGCCAGGGTGACTTCAGGGCTCGCCGTATTGCTCATGCTATTCTCGTTTTCCTCCGGGGAAATCGGATCGCTGTTCTCAGGGACCCTGGTGTCCTGTTTCGGGAGCTTTGCTATTGTCCCGACGCCGCGGAACCTACCTTGGACGAAGGGGTCTCTTGTGATGGCTGCCAAATATACCTAAACTCGCCCTACGGTTGAAGAACTTCCCGTGTCGGGCTGCTATATTTCTATACTTGCATCCAGCTCGCTCTCCCATGGAGACCGCCTCGAACTCAATGTACAAGAATCACCGATTGCTACCTCTCGCCGCAGCGTCCGTGCTGTTGGGCAGCGCCTGCGCTCACAACGCGCCTGACTCGCAGCGGGTTGCCAATGCCCAGACCCGCGTGCAGCAGCAAGAAGGGCTGGAGGAGCGCGTTCGGCGGGTGTTGGGCGAAGCGCCGGTGGCGGCCGATAGCGGTCTCGACCCTGATTTGATGTACAAGTTCCTGATCGCCGAGATTGCCGGTCAACGGGGTGATATCGAGTTTGCCAGCGACACTTATCTGCAGCTGGCGCGAATCACCGGCGATGCGCGCGTCGCCAGGCGCGCGACCGAGATCGCGCTGTATGCCAAGCGCGACGATGTGGCACTCGAGACGGCGCGCGCGTGGTACGAGGCGGATCCGAATTCGGCGCCGGCGCGCCGCACACTGGCCGACCTGTTGATCAAGAGCGGCGATCTGCGCTCGGCCCAGCCATTGCTCGCAGAGGTGCTGGCCACGTCACGGGACGGTCCGCAACCGGTGCTGATGCAGCTCTATGAGCTGTGTTCCAAGCATCCAGACAAGCAAGCGGTCTATAAACTGGTGCGTGATCTGACAGCGCCTTACAGCGGCTTGCCGGAGTCGTATTACGTCCTGGCACAGTCGGCATACGCCGACGGCGATTCGCAGCGGGCGCTGCGCCACGCCGAACAGGCGATGAAACTGCGACCCGACTGGCAGCAAGGCGCCCTGCTCAAGTCACTCCTGCTAAGGGAGCGCGATCGCCAGCAGGCGCTTGGTTACATGAGCGAATTTCTGCGCGCGCATCCCGATGCACACGAATTGCGGCTGAACTATGCCCGCGCGTTGGTGGCGGAACGACAATACGCACAAGCCAAACAAGAGTTTCGCCTGTTGCTCGATGCCAACAGCAAGAACGCGAGCCTGGCATTTACGCTGGGTCTGTTGTCGGCGCAGATCGACGATCCGGTCGCTGCTGACGAACAGTTCAAGAACGCGCTGTCGCTTGGCTATGGCGACCCAAGCGCAGTCTACTTCCAGCTTGGTCAGGTCAATGAAAAACTCGAAAGATTCGATGAGGCGGCCCGCTGGTACCGCGCGGTGCAAGATGGTGACCAATTTGTCGCAGCGCAGGCGCGTTATGCGTTGTTGCTGGCACGGGACGACGGTGTTGACGAAGCGCGAAGCTACTTGCAATCAGTGGAGGTGGCCGAAGACGCGCAACGGGTTCAGCTGATTCAGGCGGAAGCGCATATGCTGCGCGAGGTGCGCGATTACGAACAGTCGTATCAGGTTCTCAGCAGCGCGCTGGTTGAGCGCCCGGATCATCCGGCGTTGTTGTACGACGTCGCGCTGGCGGCGGAAAAGGTTGATCGGCTTGACGTTGCAGAGAGCCGGCTGCTGAAGTTGATCGAACTCAAACCCGATAGTGCGCAGGCCTATAACGCACTAGGCTACACGCTGGCCGATCGCACCGAACGGTACGATGAAGCGCGCGAGTATATCGTCAAAGCGCTGGCCCTCGAGCCGGACGATCCATTCATTCTCGACAGCATGGGGTGGGTCGAGTACCGGTTGGGCAATCTGGAAGAAGGCATTCGCTATTTGCGGCGTGCTTACGAACTGCAACCCGACCCGGAGATTGCTGCGCATCTGGGCGAAGTGTTGTGGATCAAAGGCGTCAAGGACGAGGCACGGCGAATCTGGATCGATACCGCCGAAAAACATCCGGACAATGAAACATTGCAGCAGGCCATGCGCAAGTATCTTGCCCGGTGATCCGGTGCGCCTGGTTCGCTGTTTCACCTTAGCAGGACTGCTTGCTTTGCTGGCGGCATGCGCGACGCAGCCGCCGGTTGCGCCACCGACGGTCGCGCCGCAGGTTGACCGTTTCGAGCTGCGCGGGCGGGTCGCAGTGAAACTGGATGGACGCGGCCACTCGGCGCGCATGAGGTGGGTTCACGATGTCGACTCCGACGCCATATGGCTCTATTCGCCGGTTGGTTCGACTATTGCCACTTTGCATGCAAACCAGGAATTCGCCACTCTGGTGACGTCCAAGAAAGAGACCTTTCGATCCGGCGACGTGCAGTCTCTGATGCGTGATGTGCTGGGTTGGGACTTGCCGCTGAGCGGATTGAAGTACTGGGTGCTCGGACGTGTTGATCCCGGCTCGCCTGTTGAGCAAATCGAGTGGGACGAACAGCAACGTATCAAGCGCCTGGTCCAGGAAGGTTGGGACATTGAATTTGCCGGTTATGCCGACAACGGCGTGTTACCGGCGTTGCTGGTTCTGCGCTTTGACGATCTTCGCATGCGCCTGCTGATCGACCGCTGGAACACCGCTTTGCTCGGGTGATGAAGGCGGGCTTCTCGTACTTCCCCGCACCAGCCAAACTGAATCTGTTTCTGCATGTTACGGGGCGGCGCGCGGATGGTTATCATCTGTTGCAGACTGTCTTGCGCTTGCTCGATTATGCTGACGAGGTTGGTCTGCGGGTGACCGACGACGGCGCGGTGCGCCGTGTCAGTCAGGTACCCGGGGTGATGGAACAAGACGATCTCACCTTGCGCGCTGCCCGATTGCTGAAGCAGGCCAGTGGTTGCCCGCTGGGAGTGGATATCGACCTGGTGAAACGCCTGCCCGTCGGTGGCGGGCTGGGCGGCGGCAGTTCGGATGCTGCTACGACGCTGATTGCATTGAATCGATTGTGGTCGATTGGTCTGTCAGTGGATCAACTGCAAGCGTTGGCAGTGCAGTTGGGTGCCGATGTCCCGTTTTTCGTTTTCGGCCGTAATGCCTTCGCCGAGGGAATCGGCGAGCACCTGCATGCGCTTCACCTCGAGTCCGCCTGGTACCTCGTCATTGTCCCCCAAGTGACGGTTTCCACAGCAGAAATCTTCGCCGCCCCCGAATTGACACGCAATACCAAAGCCATCAAAATAGCGGCCTTTTCGGTTGACCAAGGCCATAACGATTTGCAGCCGGTGGCTTGCCGACGGTACCCGCAAATCGTCCACTGCCTGGAATGGCTGAAGCAATTCGGCAATGCGGCGATGAGCGGATCGGGAGCGAGCGTGTTCAGCCCGTTCGCCAGTGAGTACTCGGCGCGCGCGGCGCTGGAGCAAATGCCGGCCGGGATGAAGGGGTTCGTGGCGCGTGGTCTGGATCGGCATCCCTTGTATATCGCATCGGTTCGGGATGAATAGAGCCAGGACGATCAGGATCAAGGCGAGCAGGCCGAGCGCGAACAATTTTTTGGGGAGTAGCCAAGTTGGTTAAGGCAGCGGATTTTGATTCCGCCATGCGAGGGTTCGAATCCTTCCTCCCCAGCCAGACACACTGAGCGGCGCGCGCAGACCGCGGGCAAGCTCCCTGTGAGTGATAACGCGAAGGCGACACGCCGCAAACGCGGCGTGCTGTGTTTTCAGGTGCAGCAGATGGCAGCAAAAGAGATTTGCGATGGCCTATGACAGTTTGATGGTGTTTACCGGCAGTGCGAACCCGGCGCTTGCGTCAGACGTTGTCAAGCACCTGAATATTCCGCTTGGCCGCGCGAATGTGGGCCGTTTCAGTGACGGTGAAGTGATGGTCGAGCTGCTCGAGAACGTGCGCGGCAAAGACACCTTCGTGCTGCAATCGACATGCACGCCGACCAACGACAATCTGATGGAAGTGTTGCTGATGGTCGATGCGCTCAAGCGTTCATCGGCGGGACGAATCACCGCGGCGATCCCGTATTTCGGGTATGCCCGCCAGGATCGCCGGCCGCGTTCGGCACGCGTTGCGATTAGCGCCAAGATCGTCGCCAATATGCTGCAAGCCGCAGGCGTTGACCGGTTACTGACGATGGATCTGCACTCGGATCAGATTCAGGGGTTCTTCGACATTCCGGTGGACAATGTTTACTCGGCACCGATTCTGCTGGGCGACATCTGGAAACGTGACTATAGCGACCTGGTGGTGGTATCGCCCGATGTTGGTGGTGTGGTGCGAGCCAGGGCGCTGGCGAAACGCCTGGAGTCAGACCTGGCAATCATTGACAAACGCCGGCCGCGCCCCAACGTCGCGACGGTGATGAATATCATCGGCGAGGTGCAAGGCCGGACTTGCATCATCATGGATGACATGGTCGATACGGCAAACACCTTGTGTGAGGGCGCGAATGCGCTGAAGAACGCGGGTGCCGAGAAAGTTCTTGCCTACTGTACTCACCCGGTACTGTCTGGCAATGCAATCGGGCGGATCGAGGATTCTTCTCTTGATGAAGTGGTCGTCACCGATACCATTCCGTTGCGAGAAGACGCCAGCAATTGCTCGCGAATACGGCAGCTGTCGATCGCCGAACTGTTGGCCGAAACGATGCGCCGTATCAGCAATGAAGATTCCGTGTCGTCGCTGTTTATGGATTGAAGTAGTAGAGAATTGTAGGCGGGCCGCGGTGAGTGACGACGCGGATGATGCCGAACAAGTGGCGCGGCAAAAGCATGCGCTTTTTTTTGACCGCAGGCGGCTGGTCGCGGCTGCTTTCGGATTGACTGGAGAAGACAATGGCAACGATTGAAGTAAATGCAGTTTCCCGGTCTGTGCAAGGTACGGGTGCGAGCCGCCGCCTTCGCAGATCTGGCAAGGTGCCGGGCATCGTCTACGGCGCCAGCGCGAAAGCACAGGTCATCGAACTCGATCACAAGGCACTGCTGCTGCAGTTGCGGCACGAGGCATTTCACTCATCGATCCTGGCGATGAACGTCGACGGCAGCAAGCAAAATGTGTTGTTGCGTGACGTACAGATGCATCCATGGAAACACGAAGTGCTGCATATTGACTTCCAACGGGTCGACGCCAAGCAGAAGATCCACATGCCCGTGCCGTTACACTTCATGAATGAGGATGTCTCGCCCGGCGTCAAAGTCGGTGGCGGCGTCGTTAACCACGTCTTGACCGAGGTTGAGATCAGTTGTCTGCCGGGAGACCTGCCGGAATTTCTCGAGGTGGACCTGGCGCACGCCGAGTTGGGGGATTCAGTGCATCTGTCCGACGTGAAACTGCCGCAGGGCGTCGAGTCGGTCCAGCTCGGTCGTGGCGATGACGCAGTGGTTGCCAGCGTGCAGGTACCGCGTGTCGTGGTCGAGACAGAAGAAGTCGAGGTGGTAGCCGAGGAAGCAGAAGTCGAGGGTGCCGAGGAAGCGCCGGCAGAGGAGCAGAAGCCTGCCGCTGCCGAGGAAGAGAAGTAAACCGCCTGCATGCGATGGGCTCACGAGCGGCCGACGGGTATTCGATGTCGGCCGCTTGTTGCATGCCGCGACTTAATCGTAGTGAACGATGAGACTACTGGTCGGGCTCGGTAATCCCGGGCGTCGCTACGAGGCAACGCGGCATAACGCCGGATTCTGGTGGGTGGACTCGATGGCAGATGAGTTGGGTGTCGACTTGTCTGCTGAACCCCGCTTCCAGTCAGAGGTCGGCAGGTACAGGCGCGCGGACATCGATTGCTGGCTGCTCAAGCCGGCCACGTTCATGAACCAAAGCGGACGCGCAGTCAGGGCTTTTTGCGATTTCTACAAGCTCTCGGTGTCGGATATGCTGGTGGTCCACGACGAGCTTGATCTGGCTCCCGGCACCGTCAAATTGAAGCAGGGCGGCGGTGTCGCTGGCCACAATGGTCTGCGTGATATCGCAGCGCACGTGGGCAAAGACTTCTGGCGCCTGCGCATCGGCATTGGACACCCTGGGGTACGTGAGGAGGTGGCCAACTATGTGCTCGCACCGCCGCGCAAGGAAGAAGCCGCGATGATTACACAGGCGCTGGAGCGCAGCCTGGTGATCTGGCCGCAGTTGATGCGCGACGATTTCGAAGGCGCCATGCTGAAACTGCATACCCGCGAGCAACCCCCTTCAACGCCTGATTAAGGCTGCCGGGCAGACGGCGATTTATGTTCATAGAAAACACAATATGAAATGTGGAATTGTGGGCTTGCCCAATGTCGGCAAGTCGACGCTGTTCAATGCGCTGACCAAGGCCGCGATATCCGCAGAAAATTATCCATTCTGCACGATTGAACCGAATGTCGGCGTGGTCGCGGTGCCCGACCCGCGGCTGTTTGTTTTATCCGACCTAGTCAAGCCGCAGGAAACCATTCCGGCTATCGTCGAGTTCGTCGATATTGCCGGTCTGGTTGCGGGCGCATCGAAGGGCGAAGGTCTCGGCAACCAATTTCTTGCCAACATCAGGGAAACGGATGCCATTGCACATGTGGTGCGATGCTTTACTGACGATAACGTGGTGCATGTCAGTGGCAAGGTCAATCCTGTGTCGGACATAGAAGTCATCAATACCGAACTCGCACTGGCCGACCTTGCCGCAGTTGACAAGCAGTTGGCCCGCCATTCCAAGCAGGCCCGCGCCGGCGGCGACAAAGACTCGCAGCGGCTGGTGCCGGTGCTGGAAAAGATCGAAGCGGCGCTCAATGAAGGCAGGCCCGCGCGCAGTGTCGAGCTCGCCAGGGAAGAACTTGCGGTGATCAAATCGCTGTTTCTGCTCACCATGAAGCCGACCATGTATGTTGCCAATGTCAGCGAGAATGGCTTCACCGATAATCCGCTGCTCGAGGTTGTTACTCAGGTTGCCGCTGCCGAAGGTGCGCCGGTAGTTGTTATCTGCGCTGCACTCGAGGCGCAGATCTTTGACATGAGTGAGGACGACAAAAGACTGTTCCTCGCCGACATGGGACTTGAAGAACCAGGCCTGAATCGGCTGATACGTGCCGCCTACGATTTGCTGGGGTTGCAGACCTATTTCACAGCAGGCGATAAAGAAGTGCGAGCGTGGACCATACACAAAGGTGACACGGCGCCACAGGCGGCCGGGGTCATACATGGCGATTTCGAAAAAGGATTCATCCGTGCGGAAGTAATCAGCTACCAGGACTACGTCGCGTTGAAGGGAGAAACAGCAGCCAAGGAGGCCGGCAAAATGCGCGTCGAAGGCAAGGATTACGTGGTCGATGATGGCGATGTCATGCACTTTCGCTTCAACGTGTAGAACTTGCGCTTATTGAATATTGCACTGACTGGCAAATGGCCCCGGCAAGTCAGTTTGCGTGGTTTATCTGAAGTACAACACAGCAGTTCGCGCCGTGTCGTCCGCGCAATCTGCAAATTTCGCTGTGCTAGACTTCAGCGCCGGTTCGGCATCGGTGAGCGGTATTGTCGAAAACCTCGAGCCCCGCGCGCTGCGAAAACACAGGTGTGAATTTCTCCGCAGCAAACAAGGTTTGCGCTGACGCGGAGTCGAGCAGTCGATGTCTTCAAACAAGCTGCGCTCGGACAACCCCGGGCCGGCACTAATTTTCGGATGCAGATATGGCAGGTCATAGCAAGTGGGCAAACATCAAGCATCGTAAGGCAGCCGCCGACGCGAAGCGCGGAAAGATATTTACCCGGTTGATCAAGGAAATTACGGTTGCTTCGAGGTTGGGCGGCCCTGAAGCCGATTCCAATCCACGGCTGCGTCTGGCGGTGGACAAGGCGCTTGATAACAACATGCCAAAAGACACCATCGAACGCGCCATCAAGAAAGGTTCTGGCGATCTCGAGGGTGTCGACTACGAGGAAATACGCTACGAAGGCTACGGTGTTGGCGGGGCGGCGGTGATGATTGACTGCATGACCGATAATAGGACCCGCACAGTCGCCGACGTGCGCCATGTGTTTAGCAAACACGGCGGCAATCTCGGCACCGATGGTTCAGTCGCATTCCTGTTCCGGCATTGCGGTCTACTGGTGTTTGCGCCGGGAACGGACGAGGAGTCGGTAATGGAGGCTGCACTCAATGCCGGTGCCGATGACATTATCGCCAACGACGATGGTTCGGTCGAGGTTATTACCGAACCAGCCAATTTCTCCAACGTTAAAAAAGCGCTTGAAGGTGCTGGACTGAAGGCGGAGTATGCGGAAGTGACCTACAAGCCGACCGCTGAAAACGTGCTCGAGGGCGATGATGCCGGCCGCATGCAAAAACTCATTGATGCCCTGGAGGCCCTCGATGACGTGCAGGAGGTCTACACGACAGCGATCACCGATAGCGAATGAAAGCACGGTCTTTGCGCGGTGTTGAACGCCGTGGCAGCCGGTTCGGAGAGACATGCGAATTCTCGGTATTGATCCTGGGTTGCGAGTCACCGGGTTCGGACTGGTTGAACAATCAGGCCGGCAGCTGGCTTATGTGACCAGCGGGCGCATTCGTACCCCGGACGCGCAATTGCCCGAGCGCATCAAGACTATTCTTGAAGGCCTGGACGAAGTCATAAATCAAGAAATGCCTGACCAGGTCGCCATCGAAAAGGTGTTTGTCAACGTCAATCCGCAGTCCACTTTGTTGCTCGGCCAGGCGCGCGGCGCGGCCATCTGTGCTGCAGTCGGCAGGCGCTTGCCGGTCAGCGAGTACACAGCATTGCAGATCAAGCAAGCGGTGGTTGGTAATGGGCACGCTCGCAAGCAGCAGGTACAGGAGATGGTGCGACGGCTGCTGTCGTTGCCGGTCGCGCCGGGCGCTGATGCTGCCGATGCGCTGGCCTGCGCCATCTGTCATGCCCATGGCGGCATGGGGATGGGGTCGCTGGCCACCGCGGGGTATCGGATGCGTCGCGGGAGGCTGGTTTGATTGGCCGCTTAACCGGGATATTGCTCGAGAAACAGCCACCGATGATCGCACTCGAGGTGCAAGGCGTCGCCTATGAGCTCGATGTGCCGATGAGCACGTTGTACCAGCTGCCGGCGACCGGCAACAAAACGACACTGTTTACCCATCTGGTTGTGCGCGAGGATGCGCACTTGCTGTATGGATTTGCCACAGACGAAGAGCGCCAGCTGTTTCGCCAGTTGCTGCGCGTCAGCGGGGTAGGGGCGCGCACCGCGCTCGCCGTTCTATCCGGCCTGTCAGTGGCAGAGTTGCATCAGACTGTTGCCACCCGGGACACATCGCGCCTGACGCGCATTCCCGGCATCGGCAAAAAAACGGCGGAGCGGCTCATGCTCGAGCTCAAAGATCGTCTGACCGGGGCGATTCATAGTGACGACGCCGTGGTCGCGCCCAATGTGCGCGGCGATGCGCTGCGTGCGCTGCTGGCCCTTGGCTACAGTGAAAAAGAAGCCAACTCGGCTTTATCGAAAGTGTCGACCGAGTTGAACGTCTCGGAAGCAATCCGCCATGCGCTCAAACAATTGTCAAAATCGGCTTGAACGCTAATCTGGTGTCGCGGCGCAACTGTACAGCCGGCTGACGGACGGTACTGATTGGCCCGTAATCAATCGACTATTTGGTTCACGCTGCTGTTTGTTTAAACCGACGGCACACCGCTGTCGCCACGCGGCGACAGCTCGCGCACGTGTAAAAATGGCCGGCAAAGAAACTGTTACGCTGCCAAACGCCTAGGATATAATCGGCGCAAATTTCATCGACGGCTTGTTTCCAGGGTGCGACAACGTCGGAGGGGCGAGCGGTAACATCGGGCGAATTGACTACGGCGGACGCGCCGGAATGAGGAGACAGCGGGCTAAATGCGGGCAGTTTTTCTAACGGGTTTCGTCGCAGTTTTATCGGCGCTGTTGAGTCTGTCTGGCTCCGTCACTGCTGGGCAATCGAATCGAAACGTTCGCGAACTCATTTCGCTGCACGATCTCGGCACGACCGTGTCGATTGGCCATTACTACCTGAAACAGGAATCTCTCGTCTCGATACGGTCTTATCTCGGGCAGCTTGGGCGCGATGAGCAACTGGGCGATCGCTGGCAACTTGCTGACCCCTGGTGGCGCAAGGCCGAGCAAGCGCTGCTTGCCACCATGATGCACGGCATTGAGCGTGATTTTTCCGATCTGCAATGGCTGCAACCGAGTTGGACCGGCTTGTTCGCCGATACTTTCAGTGACGAGGAAGTAGTCGGGCTGGTTTCGCACTTTAGAACCGAAACCGGCGGCAAACAGGTACAGATCATCGATCACACCGTATCGACGCAAGTGATGATGACGTTGAGCTTTGCCGGCAAGCTCACTGTACTGCAGGGAATAGAGGAGGAACGGGCTCGCATGCAGACACTCTGGAACGATGCGGACCAGCGCATGCGTTTCTC
>JBFKXV010000021.1:0-15388 GCA_041637935.1 Burkholderiales bacterium
ACTAAATATTTCCGCCCCATTGCCCCATTCATCGCCCGATTTAAGCAAGGCAAAGGCGAGAAGTTGGTGCGGATTTCGCATATCCAACACCATGCCCTTCCGACCGCTTGACGTCCGCGCTGTAGTTGACTGATCGGGCGCGTCGAGCACAGCGGGTTAGGGCAATTCGCAGAGCCGCGTATCTTATACTCAAAGCATTTACGGGTAAATCCGCCGAAAAGGACCGAACTTGAACATCAAGCCCCCCACCGGTTATACCAGTGTCAGCCCGCTGCTCAAGAACCACCGAGTGGTGCTGCCCACGGGCGATAAGGCGCCGCCGTTTGCACGCAATATTCATGCGCTTCCGGTCAGTTTCAGCGAGATAGGGCCGGCCAGCCGCGATTATCCGGTGGCGTTTTCGTCGGGCGATGGTGGCAAGAAATTCACGCTCACCGCTATTCTCGGTCTGCAACATAATCAGAACATGTTTCTGATGGAAGACGGATATTGGGACCGTCGCGTTTATCTGCCCGCCTACGTTCGCCGCTTCCCGTTTTGCATGGCACGCGTCACCAGAGATGGCGAGTTGCAGAGCGAACGAGTGGTCTGCGTTGAAACCTCTGCAATCACCAGCGAAGGCGATGAATTGTTTGACACAAAGGGTGAACCGCTACCAGTCTGGTCGCAAATTCAGGATTTCGTCACAGAGTATGAGCGCGACCTGATGCGCGCAGAGGAGTTCTGCGAATTGCTCGCCGGATTAGAGTTGTTGGAACCGATATCGGTCACCGCCGAACTCGGCGAGTTCACGATGGAACTGGCCGGGCTGCATCGCGTGAATCGGGACGCGCTGAGCGAACTTCCCGAGGGTGCGCTGCGCGGACTTCTGCAAGACGAAGCAATGGAAGCGATCTTCGTACACCTTTGGTCGATGGCGAACTTTCAGCGCATGCTGAACCGGCGCACAATCATTACACCACCAATTGACGCCGATACAGGTGCCAGGCCGAATTAACGCGCGCGCCGTCTTCGACCGTATTTGTTGGCCCACACCATCATCACCAACCCGGCCACGATCATCGGCAGGCTCAACCATTGCCCCATTGACAGCCCGAAACCCAATAGTCCAAGAAACTCGTCGGGTTCCCGCGTGAATTCAACGACGAATCGCAGCACACCATAAGCAAATAGAAACATCCCGGACAGTGCGCCGAGCGGCCGCCAGCGCCTGGCGAAAAGCCACAACACCGCGAACAACACCAAGCCCTCCAGAGCAAATTCGTAGAGCTGCGAGGGGTGACGCGGTATCCCGTCTGCCGCCTGCGGAAACACCATCGCCCAGGGTCCTTCTGTTGGGCGCCCCCACAGCTCGCCGTTAATGAAATTGCCAATTCGCCCTGCACCAAGACCGAGCGGACATAGCGGCGCGATGAAGTCGGTCACTTCCAGCCACTGCTTGGCGCGCGAGCGTGCAAACCACACCATCGCCAGGATGACCCCGATCAATCCGCCATGGAAAGACATACCGCCTTCCCAGACGAAGAATATGCGTACCGGGTCGTGCAAATATTCAAGCGGCTTGTAAAACAGAATGTAGCCGAAGCGCCCCCCGAGCACGACGCCCAACACGCCGAAAAAGAGCATGTCATCGAGGTCTCGTGACGTCATGGAAAGCCACGGCTGCGTGCGAATACGTATGCGCCCGAGCACCAGCACAATGGCGAATGCGGCGAGATACATCAAGCCGTACCAGCGCACCGCAATAGGTCCCAGTTGAAGTGCGATCGGATCAAAATTCGGATGGGTCAGCATTGGCAGTGATTATACGGGTCGTGTTTCAGGGCACCGCCGACAAATGCATGCGCGAGCGAATGATTTCTGTTTTCCTCTCCAACGCGGCGGTGAATCTCACCCGATCGTAATAACGCGGGTTGGGCACCATGGCGGCCAGCCGGGCCGACTGATCCGCAGACAGTCTCGACGCGCTAGTACGGTAGTAGTGCCAGGCGGCAGCTTCAGCGCCAAATACACCGTTACCCCACTCGATGACATTTAGATAAATTTCAAGTATGCGCCGTTTTGACATAACAGTCTCAATCATGACGGTAATGGCTGCTTCCTGAAGTTTTCGCCACGGTGTCCGGCTGCCCGAAAGAAACAGGTTTTTGGAAAGTTGCTGGCTAATGGTTGACCCGCCGGCAACAACCTTGCCGCGTTTCAGATTCTTCGAAGCTGCGCGTTGAATTGCCTGCCAGTCGAAGCCATCGTGATCGAGAAACTTTGCGTCTTCGGCTGCAATCAGTGCCCGCTTCAGATCCACCGAAACGTCCGCATACGGGACCCATTCGTGCCTGAGTCGCGCCTTCGGATTCTTTGTGCGCATGTCTTCAAGGCGCGCCTCCATGAACGCCGTGTTGGTCGGGTTGACCCAAATCCACCACACAACCTTGCCGAAGAACCACGACTCGTAGACCACCAATGCGGCGACCAGAAGCAGTGTTAATCGCCATAACAAGCGCCACGGCCAGCGCCACCTTCGCCCCATCCGACTAACTGTCCGATGCAAACCGCAAGATGCGGTTGTAGTGACGATGGCCCGGTTCGTAATTCACCATCGTTTGTTGCGGTATTTTTGTCATACGCATGGCGCTCGCCTCCCTTGTCCACGCCGCTGCGGCTTGCCCATTAAACAGTGGCTCCAGTGCGGCGCTAGCTGTTGCGAAGTGCCAGCATTACCGGCTGGGTATCCGGGCGCACACCGCGCCAGATCAGGAATGACTCTGCCGCTTGCTCGACCAGCATGCCAAGACCGTCGGCCAGTCGTTGTGCGTTCCGCGCTTCCGCATACGCAAGAAACGACGTCAGCCCCTTGCCATACACCATATCGTATGCAAGTGCGCCCTCGGCGAACAGCTCATCCGGCAACGGTGGCAGTTCATCGGACAGGCTGCTCGATGTTGCATTGATTACCAACTCGAAGCGCTGGCCCGCAAGCGCATCGAAACCACACGCAGAGACTTCGGTGTGCACAGCGGCGGCTTGATCGCGGATGCTGCACGCCAACTGGATTGCGCGTTCGACTGTCCGATTGGCAATAATCAGCCGCGCCGGACCCGCCTGGAGCAGCGGCAACAGTACGCCACGTGCAGCACCACCTGCTCCCATCAACAGCGTGCGCTTGTCTTTAAGCGCGAAATCGAGATTGTTTTCGATATCTCGCACCAACCCGATGCCGTCAGTGTTGTCAGCCGAAATTTGCCCGCCCGAGAAACTGAGCGTATTGGCTGCGCGTGCGTGTCGGGCTCGATCTGATACCTCACCCGCCAGTTCGTAGGCCTCGAGTTTGAATGGCAACGTGACATTGGCACCTCTGCCGCCTTCGGCAGCGAATGCCTTGACCGACTCGGCGAACCGGTCGAGCGGCGCCAGTAGCTTGCCGTAGGAGATGTCCTGCCCGGTCTGGGCAGCAAACATTGCGTGAATGCGTGGCGACTGGCTGTGTGCGACCGGATGGCCGATAACGGCATAACGATCTGTCATTTCACCTGTGCGGTCATTGCGCCTGGTTCATTGCGCCCTGGTAAATGCGCTTTGGTCACTGCGCTATGGTGATACCAAGATCGTTACGTGTGAACGACCACTGGCGGGTGATGGACAGAATATCGTATTCGCTGCGAATGTCTGCCGGAAAAGGCGGGAATGGACCCGCCAGTTCGACGATGCGGCGTGCCGCACCGTCCAGTATCTTGTAGCCCGACGATCGATCGACTTCGACCTGCTCAACGGTGCCGTCAGCCTTGATTGACACTGTCAGCAACAGTGAGCCGAAAAGCTGCCGTCGGCGCGCTTCCTCCGGGTAGTTTTGTGTGCCTACCGTTTCGATGCGCTCGCGCCATTTTTCAACGTATTCGGCATAAACAACGCTCTGGGCGCGCGCACCGATGAACTTACGGCGCGGCAGTTTCTGATACGCCTGCCACTCTTTTGCAATTTGCGCTTCCAGCTTCGCAACTTCCAAACGCCGCTGCTGCGCAAGCTGTTGTTGCATGTTGTCCCGCGGCAGCGCCTCGGGTAACGGTTCGGTTGTGGTATCGGTGGTCATCTGACCGTTCACCGCTGCAAGCAGGCGGGCGGCGCGTTGTTCAAGCTGCTCGACACGGCGCGAAGAAAGTTCGAGGCTGTCGCTCAGCTTCATGTCGGCAAGTGCCGGCAGATTTGACGTCGCCCGCAGATCGGATTCGGTATTGCCTCCGCCATTCAGGTTGGTCTGTGCCAGCAGATCCGCGTCGACCGGTCGCGACGCTGATTGGCTGTTCACCAGAACTACATCGAGTTGCGGTGCAAATTTGCCCGCCGGCGCTTCCGGCACCGTAAACGTGATCAGCAGCAGGAAAGCGTGAAAAACGATCGAAAAGGCCAGCGTCACCGGCAGCACATCGGCTGACGTGACTCGCCAGCCGGTGGACTGAATCGGTTGCTGTTGCACCGGCAACGCAAATGCGCTCAGTGTCTGCTCCGCCAAAATTCCGTATATAAACCGTTCACGTTAAACAAATTCTAGAGGGAAACTCTAGTTTCGTCACGCAGTTATACGACTTGGTTCCAGTGTTTTCTTATATTCGCAGCGCACCATAATCTCCATCAGATCAACATCTGAAACGGACACCTCGACCCGCTCGCCTGGTGGCAACGATGGCAGGGAATGGACGCGGCACACCAACGGCACAGATTCGAACCTGACCAGATCGTCGCGGATCACTTCGGCGCCGATCGCGGTTACCTGCTCCTGCAACAACCAGCGCAAACACCAGTAGCGTTCCATCGTGCGTTGGAACTCGGCATACGCGTCGTAAGCCAATTCGAAGCCCCGCATGATCTCGAACAAGCCTTGATCACTCGGGGCAAAAGCAGGTTCTGCGCCACGGATGACGCTGACCAGTTGACGCTGATTGACAAGGTCGGCATAACGGCGCAGTGGACTACTGGCCCAGATGTACTGATCCACACCGAGACCTTCGTGGGGGGCAGCCACGGTCGACATTTTGACTTTGCCGCCCGCCTGGGTGCGAAACAGCCCGGGCAGATTCGACTCAGCCAGTAGCTGCGCCCATTTCGAGTTGACCAGAATCATCAGCTCGGATACCACCTTGTCGAGCGGCGATCCGCGTTTACGCCGTTCGATGCGCACATGGTCGTTTTCCACGTAAAAACTGTAATCGGCGCGTGGCAAGCGATTCTGGTCCTGGCCGCGCGCACGCTCAAGCTCTCGGGCAAAGCGATACAGAAACAACAATTGCTCACCAAACTCGAACTCCGTGCGCCCGGTTTGTACCGCTTGTTCGTCAAATTCACTTTCGAGCACGTTGTGATGCAGGTTGCGCGCAATGTTTACGCGCTCCAAAGCCGACTGCGTGCCGACGATCTTAAGGTCGGGATCGACTTCAACATACATCGACAGCGCCGGGCACTCGCGTCCTTCGGCGAGTGTGTAGCGGTCAATAATTGCCTGCGGCAACATGGTGATTTTGCCGCCGGGATAATAGACGGTAGACATGCGTTTGCGGGCTTCAGAATCCAGCATGGAGTCCGTTGCAATACCCAGCGCCGGAGCGGAAATGTGCACGCCAACTTTCCAATGTCCGTTATCGAGACGGCTGACCGAGAAAGCATCGTCAATCTCGGTGGTGGTGACATCATCGATGCTGAACGCCTCAACCGCCGCTGGGGCAAGGTCTTCCGGCTGCGCGGTTTCCAGCGGGCCAACAAAGTCCGTGCCACGCGGAAAATGTTCGAACAAGAACCGCCCGTGGTGGTAGTCGAGTGTTGATTGCAGTGCGCCGCATTTTTCGAACAGCCGCGGCACCGAAAGCCTCAGTTGTGAACAGACCTCTTCGACCGCCTTGGCCTCAACCGTATTGCGATCGGGTTTGTACAACAGCTGTTGCAGTATAGGCTTGAAGGCATCGGGCAACTCATAGCGCAGCAGGCTTTGCACATAATCGGCCTGCAATTGCGCCTGCCGTTGTTTGCGCTCTATCGAGGCAAGCGCCGCCTTGAGTGCCTCAGGAGGCGCCGGCTTGAAGCGTCCTTTGCCCTTCTTGTAGAAGTGTGTCGGCGTTGCCTGCAGCCGCATCAACAGGCCTGCCGTTTGCTGTGCTTTCGGTTCGTGGCCAAAGTATTCCGCGGCGAGCGCGTCAAAGGAGAACTCGGACTCACCGCAGGCCTCCCAAAGAAAACCGGGCTCAATCTCGTCAGCCACGACGCGTGCTTGTTCCATGAACTCGTTGAGGGAGTTATGTTCGAAGCGCAGCAGAACGGCCGCAGCTTTGACCTTGGCACGCTTACCGTGCTGGGTCTGAACTTGCAGCGAGGTGTTGTTGTCCTCGATGACGGACGCAGCCTTCAGGCTGCCCGACTCTTCATAGAATACGTTCATGCGGCTACCGGAATGCTGCTCGACACACGCAGCACAAGGGGCTGCGAATTATACGCCAGGCGCGATGAACGGATTCGCTGCGAACGCATATCAGCATTGGCAATCTGTGAGGCAATTCCGAGACATGCACTTCAGTTTGCAGCAAACTCGAGAACACAGTCGATGTAGTCGCCGAACTCACCAAAACCATGGTCGCTGCCTTCGACCACAATCTGCCGACAACCCTGATACCGCCGCACTGCCACACGCCAGTCAAGCAACTCATCACCGGTGGTATGAATTAACAAATAGCGCTCCATGCGCACCGGCGGCGGTACACAGATGTCTTTCAGTTGCGCCAGATGATTCTCGGTGAACTGATACTCTTCGCCGGTGTAGAGATTTCGCTGTTTCCCCAGGTACGCGCGCAATCCCTCGTGAGGGGTAATTGCCGGATTGACCAGTACCGAACGGCAGCCGATGTGCTCGGTCAACCAGGTGGCATAAAAACCGCCGAGTGAACTGCCGACCAGCGTCACCGAGTCGGGCCCTGCTTTTGCCACTTCCTCCTTCAAGCACGCCATTGCCTGCTGCGGCCAGTGTGACAGCGCCGGACAGGCAAATTCGCCTTCCCGTCCGATTTCGGCGAGCCGCTTGCGCAACTGATTCGCTTTGTGAGAAGCCGGTGAACTGTTGAAACCGTGAACGTAAACAATCATTGCGTAGCAAACTTACCGCACCGTGGCATTGCCAGCCCGCGATCGACACCTGCAGGCGTTGCCGAGAACAATGTCACGGCGCTTGCAGTTCAGCCAGAAGCTTTTCATGAATATTGCCGAATCCGCCATTGCTCATGATGACTACATGATCACCGGCGCGTGCCGACGAAACGATCGCCCGGACCAGCACATCGATATCGTCAAAGCATTGCGATTTTGCACCGAGCGGCTGCAAGGTGCCGGCTACGTCCCAGTCAAGTCCGTTGGTATAACAGAACACCAGATCGGCGCCTGCCAGACTGGGACATAGCGCCTGCTTGATACTGCCCATTTTCATGGTGTTCGAGCGCGGCTCGAATACGGCGACAATGCGCGCGTCACCGACCACAGCGCGCAGCCCGTTGACCGTTGACTCAATCGCGGTAGGGTGATGCGCAAAGTCATCGTAGATTGTGATGCCATTGACCTCGCCGCGCACTTCCATGCGCCGCTTGACGTTTCTGAAACGACTCAGCGCCTCGATTGCAAGCGCCGTCGGCACGCCAGCGTGACGCGCCGCAGCCAAAGCCGCCAGCGCGTTCATCCTATTGTGCCTGCCAGTCAGTTTCCATTGCAGGTTGCCTTGCAGCTGTCCGGCAAACAGCACCTCGAAGTCGCTGCCATTATCGGCTCCGCGAATCGACCAGCCGTCCGGCCGGTCGAGCCACTCGACCGGCGTCCAACAGCCACGCTCCAGAACGCGCTGCAGGCTTTGTTCGGCGCCGTTGGCGACGATCAGACCGTTAGCAGGAATTGTCCTCACCAGATGATGGAACTGTGTTTCGATGGCTGACAAATCAGCAAAGATATCGGCGTGATCGAACTCGAGATTGTTGAGGATGACGGTGCTCGGCCGATAGTGGACGAACTTCGATCGCTTGTCGAAGAATGCCGTGTCGTACTCGTCCGCCTCAATGACAAAAAAGCGCGAGTCGGTGATACGTGCTGAGACACCGAAATCCAACGGAACGCCACCGATAAGAAATCCCGGATGGTATCCGGCACACTCAAGTATCCATGCCAGCATGGCACTTGTCGTGGTCTTGCCGTGGGTGCCGGCCACGCCCAGCACCCAGTTGTCGCGCAGAACATTCTCGGCTAACCATTGCGGGCCTGAAGCGTAAGGCAGCCGGCGATCTAAAATCTCCTCGATGAGCGGATTCCCGCGCGCAACCACGTTGCCAATAACAAACAAGTCAGGAGCGAGATCGACCTGGCCCGGATCCCAGCCCTCGGTAAGGCCGATGCCCTGCGCTTCAAGTTGGCTGCTCATTGGCGGATACACGTTGGCATCACATCCTGTGACGTCATGTCCGGCCTGCTTTGCGATCACCGCGAGACCGCCCATGAAAGTGCCACAAATACCGAGAATGTGAATATGCATTCAGTAATCCCTGACGACAGACCAGTGCGCCATTCCCAGAGCTGATATCAAAGCCTGGCCGTTAGTTCCATCCAACTTGTTCCATTCAACTGCCTGGTCACAATTGTTGTCAGGCGCAATAACACGCGCACCGACACAGCAGCCCTGACTGAAGCGACCCGACATAGTCAGCCTCACAGTCTGCCACTACGGTCCCCTGCGCTGAAGCCGAGTAACGACGCATCGATGCCACGCGACAACGCAATTACCTTGAACAGTTCTCCCATCTCGGAAGGTGAAAGCAGTTTTTGCACCGGCGCTGCCCGGGGCAGATAAGCACTCGCCTCTTCGGCGGGCGTGCGCGCGAGCAGCTCTGTAATGCCACAGTTGAGTAGAAATTGCGCAAGCGTGGTGTACCCGGCAAGTTGGCAACCGGCATCGGACCCTGCTTCGGCAACGGCCGTGAAATCCACGTGCGATGTCACATCCTGCAATCCGGGCAGAAAGAACGGGTTGTCATGCACATGGTGACGATAGTGGCACATCATTGTTCCACTGCTACGCTGCGGGTGGTAATACTCGGCGCGCGGAAACCCGTAATCGATGAACAGCGCCGCGCCGCGTTCGATACGGTCACCAAGATGACTGACCATGTCGGCCGCAGCTGGCGAGATCTCACTGACATAGGGCGCGGTCACCGTAATCGGTTCGGCCATTGCGCGTAGCGCTTCGCTAGCCGGCCGCTCTTCCCACACCAGCGCATCTCCCTGGACGGCTACCCCACGCTCGAACAGGCCTTGTTCACGCCAGGCGAGGATGTGTACCGGCAGCGCATCGAGTACCTCGTTACCGATGACCACCCCGACGAACCGCTCTGGCAACGTGTCAGCCCACTCGACACGATCAAACACGGCCGGCAATGAGCGGTGAACTCGCTGCTGCTGTCGCTGGGCAAGCTCCGGGCTGGGCTCGAAGATACTGTAGCGCACCGGCATACAGCCAAGCCGCTGCAATTCCTCGAGCATGTCCACTGCCAACGCACCCGAACCAGCTCCGAGTTCAAGTATTCCGCCGCCGGTCAATTCCAGTATCTGTGCCACCTGATGCGCCACTGTCTGGCCGAACAGCGGTGTCATTTCCGGCGCCGTGATGAAATCACCGGCCGCACCGAACTTGCGCGATCCGGCCGCGTAATAGCCCAGCGCCGGGGCGTACATCGCCAGATCCATGAAAACGGCAAACGGTATCCAGCCGTCTTCGGCCTTGATTCGCTGACAGATGTGCTGGTACACGCGCGCCGAGTGCCGGCGGGCGTGTTCCTCAGGGGCAGGCAGGCCCGGAAAATCAGGGCCGGCAGATGTGGACGCCACAGTTCTTGCTGGGTTGGTAGGCTAGAATTGTGATTCTTGATCAGACCTTGTACGCACTGCAAGCGGCGGTGCAATTCTCATGGGTAAACCAACCATACAGGGCCGCACCGCGCTGGTGACCGGTTCCGCCAAACGCATCGGCAAGGCGATTGCCAAAGGGCTTGCCGCCGATGGCTGGAATGTGGCCGTGCACTTCAACCGTTCCGTTGACGAAGCATCGCGGCTCGTCGACGAGCTGCAGTCGCTCGGAGTCCGGGCTGCCGCAGTCCGATGCAACCTGGCTGATTGCACCGAGGTAACCGGCCTCATCGCCGAGTGCCGCCGCCAGCTTGGCCCATTGAGTTGTCTGGTCAATAACGCGTCGCTGTTCGAGTTCGATGATCCAGCCCGCTTTGATCCGGCAATCTGGGACAAACACGCGGCGATCAATCTGCGCGCACCCCTGCTGCTGGCTCGCGAGTTCGCCGCGCAGGTGCCACCACAAACAGTCGGTTGTGTCGTAAACATGCTCGACCAGAAGGTTTTCAACCTCAATCCGGATTTCTTTTCCTATACGCTAACGAGGGTCGCTATGGAGGGCGCGACACGCATGCTGGCAATGTCGTTGGCACCAACAGTCCGCGTCTGCGGTATCGCGCCCGGCATTACCCTGGTCAGTGGCGCCCAGACGCAGGACGGCTTCGAGCGTGCACACACGCATGCGCCACTGGGCCATAGCAGCGATGTCGACGACATCGTCGAAGCGGTGCGCTACGTGGTGCGGGCAAAATCGGTGACCGGACATACTTTGGTCGTTGATGGCGGTCAGCATCTATGGCCGCTCAAACGTGATGTGCAATACGAAGTGAAGTGATGGATACCCTGGCGTCAAAACCGTCGAGTCCGTCAGCAACGCAAACAAGGACCGTCAAACTGGATAATTCACGGCGTATTTTTCTACGCAACTTCAACGTCTTCATCTCGATGGGCGTGCATGATTTCGAGAAGCAGGCGAGGCAGCGCGTCATCGTTAACGTCGACTTGTACATCGATCCGGATGGCAGAATCGAGCACGACACCATCCGCGAGACCGTCGATTACGATTTTGTCCGCAACGTAATACTGCAGATCGCCGACAGCGGACATTTCCATCTCCAGGAAACGTTCTGTGAACGCATACTCGACGCGTGCCTCGAAAAAAGCGGTGTACTCGCCGCCCGCGTGTCGAGCGAAAAACCGGACATTTATCCCGACTGTGAGTCAGTGGGTTTTGAGATCTTTCGGGTAAAGTAGCTGCATGCCGACATTGCAGAAACAGATCTACGAAGGCAACAAGCTAGCCAAACGATTGCGCCGTCAGGTAGGCGAGGCGATTGCTGATTTCGCAATGATCGCCGACGGCGACAAAGTCATGGTGTGCCTGTCGGGTGGCAAGGACAGCTACGCTTTGCTCGACGTTCTGCTCTCCTTGCAGCAGCACGCGCCGATTGGTTTCGACCTTGTTGCGGTCAATTTGGACCAAAAACATCCCGGATTTCCAGAGCACATTCTTCCCGGGTATCTTGCCTCGCGCGGCGTCGCGTTTCGCATCGTCGAGCAAAACACCTACAGTGTCGTGAAACGCGTCATTCCGGAAGGCAAGACCATGTGCGGCCTGTGTTCGCGCATGCGGCGTGGTGCGCTGTACCGGATCGCTGACGAGATGGGCGCCACCAAGATTGCGCTCGGCCATCACCGCGACGACATTCTGGAAACCTTTTTTCTGAACCTGTTCCATGGCGGCCGGCTCAAGGCGATGCCACCGAAACTGGTATCCGATGACGGCCGGCACATAGTGATACGGCCGCTTGCCTATTGCCGCGAAAAAGACCTGCAGAAATTCGCCGAACTGAGGGACTTCCCGATCATTCCGTGCAACCTGTGCGGGTCGCAGGACAATCTACAGCGCCAGGTCATCAAGGAAATGATGCAGCAATGGGAAAAGCGCTTCCCGGGGCGCCTGGAAACCATGTTCTCGGCACTGCAGCGCATCTCGCCGTCACATCTACTTGACCCGCGGCAGTTCGATTTTCGCGGACTGACTACCGCCGATGATGCGGATCCTGAAGGCGATGAGACGCGCGATGCGGAAGAATTTTCAGCGCAACTGTTACGCTTGCCGCGAGCATAGATACAGAACAGAGAAGCGAGAATCGAAATGACTATCGTCAACTTCACACCAATCTCGGCGCTCGCCGGCGGCGCGATCATCGGACTCGCGGCCGCTGCCATGTGGTGGCTTCTCGGCAGGATTAGTGGTGTATCCGGCATTCTCGGAAATGCCTTGAGCGCGAGAGGGTCGGACCTGGGATGGCGCGTGGCGTTCATTGGCGGATTGTTGTCAGCTGGCGTCATCGCTGCCGTGGCCTTGCCCGGTGCAATCCACTTCAACATGGAATCGGGCTATACGCGGGCAATCGTTGCCGGCTTACTGGTCGGCTTCGGCACGCGGATGGGGGGCGGTTGTACCAGCGGACACGGCGTGTGCGGGGTTTCCCGGCTATCCAAGCGCTCGTTGGTCGCTACCGGCATGTTCATGGCATCCGCTGTGTTGGTCGTTTTCGTAATGCGGCACTTGCTATGAAGCGAAGTCTGATCTCGTTTCTCTGCGGGCTCGTGTTTGGGGCAGGGTTAATTGTGTCGCAGATGAGTAATCCCGCCAAAGTGCTTGGATTCCTCGACGTCACCGGACAATGGGATCCCAGTCTCGCACTGGTAATGGTTGGTGCGGTGGTCGTCTTTGCCATCGCCTATCGTCTCGCGTTACGCCGCCATGCACCCATGTTTGACGAGCGTTTTCTGGCGCCTGAAGCGACCATGCTGGACAAACCGCTGATCATCGGCGCACTGATGTTTGGCGTGGGCTGGGGTGCGGCCGGCTTTTGCCCTGGGCCGGCACTGGTATCAAGCGGATTTGGCGAGCCTCGGGTTTGGGCGTTCGTTGCCGCCATGATCGCCGGCATGGCGCTTTTCAACAGGACTCGCAGATCGTCCTGATCCGCTACCGCCTGCAGTCACTTTCGCTATCCGCAGCAGGCCTGTACACTGCGCGGTTTGCCGCGCTGTGCGCAACCGCCGCCACCCCGTTTTTAACATATAAAACAAAGATATGGACCAGAACACCTCAACCGGCATCAGCTCCTTCTATCCGCCGCAACGGACCCTGATGGGCCCGGGTCCGTCGGAGATTCATCCGCGCGTTTTCTCAGCCATGGGCCGACCAACCATTGGTTATCTCGATCCGGTGTTTGTCAAGATGATGGACGAGCTGAAGGAACTGCTGCGCTACGCGTTTCAGACCAGCAACGCGCTGACTTTTCCGGTCTCGGGGCCCGCTTCGGTCGGAATGGAAATGTGCTTTGTCAATATGGTGAGCCCGGGTGACAAGGTCATCGTGTGCCGTAACGGTGTGTTCGGCGGTCGCATGGTCGAAAACGTGCAGCGCTGCGGCGGAACCGCAATCGTGGTCGAAGACGCCATGGGAAAACCGGTCGACCCAAACAAAGTTGAACAGGCCTTCCGCAACAACCCCGACGCAAAAATCCTCGCCTTTGTGCACGCCGAGACGTCAACTGGCGTTGCCTCTGACGCGAAGACGCTTGCGGAAATTGCACGCAAGTACGATGCGTACACCATTGTCGACACGGTAACTTCACTCGCCGGTATTCCAGTACTGGTCGACGAATGGGGCCTGGACGCCGTTTACTCGGGGAGTCAGAAATGTCTTTCGTGCACGCCAGGATTGTCTCCGATCACCTTCAGTGATCGCGTTGTCGAGCTCGTCAAAAACCGCCCGACACCGGTGCAGAGTTGGTTCATGGACATCAATCTGTTACTCGGCTACTGGGGCGACACAACCAGGACCTATCACCACACGGCGCCGACCAATGCGTTGTATTCACTGCATGAGGCGCTGGTGATGCTGCGTGAGGAAGGGCTCGATGCGGCCTGGGCGCGTCATCAGCGCAACCACCGGGCGCTCAAAGCCGGACTCGAAACGCTCGGACTGGAATTCCTCGTTGAGGAACCCTACCGGTTACCGCAAATGAATGCCGTTTATGTCATGCCTGGCCTGGATGAAGCGCAAATACGCCGCCGGTTGGTTGGCGAATTCAATATCGAGATCGGCGCCGGACTCGGCGCGCTGGGCGGGAAAATTTGGCGCTTCGGCATCATGGGTTACAGCTGCAAGATGGAGAATGTAATGCTGTGCCTGTGCGCGCTGGAGAGCGTGTTCGACGACATGGGAGCGAAGATTGAAATCGGCGCTGCCGAGGCGGCCGCCTATCATGCCTACGCGGCGCACCCGTCACGCAACAAAGGTATTCGTGCAGTCGCCTGACTGACCTTGCTATTGCTGCGCGGGGCCGATCAGGCGTGACCGGCCAGGCCGAGGCGTTGGCAAATCGTGCAAACCGCGTCGGCCTGGTTCATGGTGTAGAAATGCAAGCCGGGCACTTCGCTGCCCAATAGCCGGTCGCATAGCTGCGTAACGACATCGAGGCCGAACGCCTTGCTCGATTCGTCGTCGTCAGTATAACTTTCGAGTTTCCGCCGGATCCAACGCGGGATTTCGGCACCGCATGCGTCGGAAAATCTCGCCAGCTGATGGAAGCGTCCAATCGGCATAATCCCCGGGACGATCGGAATGGCAACACCGAGAGCCGTGCACTGGTCTCTGAAGTGAAAGTAGGCATCGGCGTTGAAGAAGTACTGGGTAATGGCCGAGTCAGCGCCGGCGTCAACTTTGCGTTTGAAGTTGAGTAGATCAGCCTGCGCAGATCGGGATTGCGGGTGATATTCCGGGTAGGCGCCAACGTCGATGTAGAACGTATCCGCGTACTCGGCGCGAACGAACGCGACCAGTTCGGCAGCAAAGCGGAATTCTCCCGCCTCGGCCATGCCGGACGGAAAATCGCCGCGTAATGCCACCAGGCGCCGAATGCCGTGCGCCTGGTACTCATCAAGCATGGATTTGATATTTTCGCGCGTTGACGCGATACAGGACACATGCGGCGCGACCGGGAGGCCCTCGTCCTTGATCTCGAAAACAGTATCCCGCGTGCGTTCCCGAGTCGACCCGCCGGCACCGAAAGTCACCGAGAAATAGGCCGGTGAAAGTCTGGCGAGCCGCTGTCTTGCATCGCGTAACTTCTCCACGCCGGCTGGCGTCTGCGGCGGGAAGAATTCGAAACTCAGTTCGGGTGAGGCGCTAGGCGTGGGGCGTGAGGGGTTCATTCTTCGGAGTTCCGATCGCTTTCGTTTGCTTCAACGAACGTATTTCAATAATCGGCCGATCAATCCGAAGAGTCGATCGAGAGTTTCCTGGATTTCATCTTCTTTTTAAACATAGCCAAGCATAATGGCGATAGCAAGTCGGGTATCTATCTCACTCAAGGAGCCACGTGCCATCGTAAGGTAATGAGCGAACTCTCGCTTCGATGTGCGGGCGGCAACTTTGGCGTTATCAGTTGGAACACAG
>JBFKXV010000022.1:0-15190 GCA_041637935.1 Burkholderiales bacterium
CTGGCGGAGAGAGAGGGATTCGAACCCTCGGTACGGTGTTCGCCGTACACACGCTTTCCAGGCGTGCACCTTAAGCCACTCGGTCATCTCTCCGTTTCGGGGGGCGCGCAGGATAGCCGAGCGGCCCAAGTGTGTCAAAAGCGTGGGCGCTTCGTTCTGACTGATCCCGATTGTTTAAATTGTCTCCTTTAGCTGCTTAAGAATCTGCGGGTTTTAGCTCCGGCATAACGCGCCAGTCTCTGGCGCATTAGCTTTCACTGAAACCTCGTAACTCTCCGCAGTCAGCCAAATTTGGTATCAAGCTAGATCGATTCCTTTAGTTGCTTGAGAATCTGCGGGTTCTCCAAAGTCGATATGTCCTGTGTGATCTCGTCGCCTTTGGCGATCGAACGCAGCAATCGCCGCATGATTTTGCCGGAGCGCGTTTTCGGCAGGTTATCGCCGAAACGGATTTCGTCAGGCTTGGCTATCGGACCGATATCTTTGCCGACCCAATCGCGCAGCGTTTTGGCAATCTTTTTGGCGTCCTCGCCACTCGGGCGCGAACCTTTGAGTACGACAAACGCAATCACCGATTCGCCTTTGACGTCGTGCGGCCTGCCGACCACCGCTGCTTCTGCAACCAGCTCGTGCGCCACCAGCGCGGATTCGATTTCCATCGTACCAAGCCGGTGACCGGAGACGTTCAGCACATCGTCGATACGCCCCATGATCCAGAAGTAACCGTCCTCATCACGGCTCGCGCCGTCACCGGCGAGATAATAGTGCTTGCCCTTGAAGTCAGGCGGGTAGTAGCTCTTCTTGAACCGTTCCGGGTCGCCCCAGATGGTGCGGATCATTGATGGCCACGGTTTCTTGATTACCAGGATACCGCCGTGACCTCTTGGCACCGACTCGCCGGTCTCGTCAACGATGTCGGCCATGATGCCGGGTAACGGAAACGTGCACGAGCCGGGCTTGAGCGGTGTCGCGCCGGGAAGCGGCGTGAGCAGGTGGCCGCCGGTTTCCGTTTGCCACCAGGTATCGACAATCGGACAGCGACCGCCACCGACTTCATTGTGGTACCACATCCACGCTTCCGGGTTGATCGGCTCACCAACCGTGCCGAGTAATCGCAACGAAGAGAGATCGTGCTGTTTCGGGAGATCGGAACCCAGTTTGATCAGCGATCGAATCGCGGTCGGTGCAGTGTAGAACACCGTGACACTGTGATCCTTGATCATTTTCCAGAAACGGTTTGCGTCAGGGTAGGTCGGTACGCCTTCAAAAACGACCTGTGTGGCCCCGACTGCAAGCGGGCCGTAAGCGATATAGGTATGGCCCGTGACCCAGCCCACGTCGGCCGTGCACCAGAAGACGTCCGATGCCTTGTAGTCGAAAGCCCACTTCATGGTGAGGATGGCGTGCAGCAAGTACCCGGCCGAACTGTGTTGGACGCCTTTCGGTTTACCAGTCGATCCGGACGTGTACAGAATGAACAGCGGGTGTTCAGCTTTGACCCAGGTCGGTTCGCACGCGTCCGGCTGGTTTTGCACCAGATCGCTCAACCAGACGTCGCGACCCTCCTGCATGTTGATTTCCGAACCGGTGCGTTTGTACACAACGATGTTCTTTACCGAACCGCAGCCACCCATCGAGATTGCTTCGTCAACAGTCGGTTTGAGCGGAATTTCCTTACCGCCGCGCATTTGACCGTCGGCGGTCAGCACTGCTACCGCCCCCGCATCACCGATGCGGTCTTGCAGACTCTTGGCGGAAAAGCCGCCGAATACCACGGAGTGAGTCGCACCGATTCGCGCGCATGCCTGCATTGCAGCGACTGCCTCGATCGACATCGGCATATAAATCACGACGCGATCACCGGGTTTGATGCCAAGGTCCTTCAGGCCATTGGCAAACTGGCAGACCTTGTGGAACAGTTGTTTGTAAGTGATCTTGGTGATTTTGCCGTCGTCGGCCTCGAAAATGATCGCGATCTTGTTTGGCTGCCCGTTGAGATGCCGGTCCAGGCAGTTGTATGAGACGTTCAGTTCGCCGTCGTCGAACCACTTGAAGAACGGCGCATCACTCTCGTCGAGCACATTCTTGAATGGTTTTTGCCACAACAGGTTGTCGCGTGCATGGCGGGCCCAGAAGCCTTCGTAATCCTGTTCAGCCTCGTCGCACATCGCTTGATAGGCCGACATGCCCGAAATGTTCGCCTGTTTGACGAACTCCGGTGATGGTTCGAAAACCCGGTTTTCGTGCAATACCGATTCAATCTCAGCTGAGCTCATCCGTTCCTCCCGCGCAAATGTTTATATTCCGATTGCAGATCAACTCCCCGTTTGAAATGCTTTTTCAACATATGGTGCCAGCACCTAAGGCATTGGTTCGCATAGCAATTGCCGCCACTCGGTGTTTGCGCCATGTACAGGGCTGTGACTGCATCGGCGCAGCTGGCCCAACTCGGGGAGATGCCACCACGTGATTTGTCGCTTTCGACCGCGATTATAACTACACGGCCGGCAAATCAGTGATTCAACGCGCAAGGCGCGCTATCTTGCCACCACTGATTTGGGCTGCCGCAACCAATTTCGCAACCGGCGGGTGATTTATAATGATTCTTTTTCGCGATCGCAGTCCGCGATTGCACATTCCCGAACCCACATGACCGCTATCCGACAGGAAGATCTAATCGAAAGCGTCACCGACGCTTTGCAATACATCTCCTACTTCCATCCGCGTGATTACATTGAGTCACTCGCAGCCGCTTACGAGCGCGAGGAATCGCCGGCGGCGCGCGATGCCATCGCACAGATACTGACCAACTCGCGCATGAGTGCCGAAGGCCATCGCCCGGTGTGTCAGGACACGGGCATCGTCGTGGCTTTTGTCAAAGTCGGCATGGATGTGCGCTTTGAAGACGCAACCATGGGTGTTGCCGACATGGTTAACGAGGGTGTGCGCCGCGCCTATCTGCATCCCGATAACAAGCTGCGCGCATCCATTCTGGCCGAGCCGGCCGGCAAACGCACTAACACCAAAGACAACACGCCGGCCGTAATTCACTTTGACCTTGTGCCGGGCGGCACCGTTGAAATCGATATTGCCGCCAAGGGGGGCGGTTCGGAGAACAAGTCGAAGTTCACCATGCTCAATCCGTCCGACAGCATCGTTGACTGGATTGTCGACGTCGTTCCGGGCATGGGTGCTGGATGGTGCCCGCCGGGCATGCTTGGCATCGGCATTGGCGGCAGTGCCGAGAAAGCCATGGTGCTCGCCAAGGAAGCGCTGATGGAACCGATCGACATGGCCGGGCTGAAGAAGCGCGGTCCTTCGAACCGGCTCGAGGAACTGCGTATCGAAATACACGACAAGGTCAACGCGCTGGGTATCGGTGCCCAGGGTCTTGGCGGTCTAACGACTGTGCTCGACGTTAAAATCAAGGACTATCCGACCCATGCCGCTTCGTTGCCGGTGGCGGTAATTCCCAACTGCGCTGCGACACGTCATGTGCATTTCGTGCTCGACGGCAGTGGCCCGGCGCAGCTCGAAGCGCCAAAGCTCGAGGAATATCCTGATGTGCAGTGGGCGCCCTCGCCGCAAGCGCGCCGCGTTGATCTTGCCACAGTGACACGTAAAGACGTGGTCAAGTGGAAACCGGGGGAGACGTTGTTGCTCAGCGGCAAGTTGTTGACTGGCCGCGACGCCGCGCACAAGCGCATTCGTGATCTGTTGGATAGCGGTAAGCCGTTGCCCGACGGTGTCGACTTCAACGGGCGCTTCATCTATTACGTCGGGCCGGTTGATCCTGTGCGCGACGAAGTCGTCGGCCCGGCTGGGCCGACTACGGCAACACGCATGGACAAGTTCACCGAGATGATGCTCGCCAGGACCGGTCTGCTCGGAATGATCGGTAAAGCCGAACGCGGGCCCGTGGCGATCAAGGCAATCCGCAAACACAAGGCGGTTTATCTGATGGCTGTTGGGGGTGCCGCCTATCTGGTCTCGAAAGCGATCAAAGCATCGCGCGTGGTGGCGTTTGAAGAGCTCGGCATGGAAGCGATCTATGAATTCGAAGTTGCAGACATGCCCGTTACCGTAGCAGTCGATTCCAAAGGTGTCTCGGTGCATGAAACCGGTCCGGCGCAGTGGCGCGGCAAGATCGGCAAAATACCGGTGGTTGCCGCCTGACCTGCGCGCTTGATTTAATGCAGTCTCACTCACGGTTTGATGGTAGTGTTGACGTGGTTGCGTGCAGCAGCGCGGCGACGCAATTTTGCAATACGAAACGGTTTCTTTGGCGGGCCGCCCCGCATTGCATGGTAGTGAATCTGGTCAGGTCCGGAAGGAAGCAGCCACAGCTATTCTCTGCAAGTGCCGGGGGTCCGGCTCGCCACCCATTGCGGCGGACCGGCCTTTTTGGCCGGCCGCCAATTCAACGAAACAGGGTCGTGCGATGACACTGGCGCTGGCCAGGAAATGGCGTCCGAAGACGTTCAGCGAGCTGGTAGGCCAGGAGCACGTCGTGCGTGCCTTGACCAATGCGCTCGAACAACAGCGCCTGCATCACGCCTGGTTGTTGACTGGCACGCGCGGTGTTGGCAAGACCACACTTGCCCGCATCGTCGCCAAGGCACTGAACTGCGACAAAGGCGTGACTGCCGAGCCGTGCGGACAATGCGATTCCTGCGTGGCGATCGATGCTGGCCGGTTTGTCGACGTGCTCGAACTCGATGCCGCATCGAACACCCAGGTCGACAACATGCGTGAGTTGCTCGACAACGCCCTGTACGCACCGACCTCCGGACGCTACAAGGTGTACGTCATCGACGAAGTTCACATGCTGTCGCGCTCGGCTTTCAACGCGATGCTCAAGACGCTCGAAGAGCCGCCGCAGCATGTCAAGTTCGTGCTCGCCACGACCGATCCGCAAAAGGTACCCGTTACTGTGCTGTCGCGCTGCTTGCAGTTCAATCTGAAGCAGATTCCCGCACCGCAGATTCGCGCGCAGTTGCGAAACATTGTCGACCGTGAATCGGTCGAGGCGCAAGACACCGCGCTCGCTCTGTTGGCACGTGCGGCGCAGGGCAGCATGCGCGATGCGCTCTCCTTGCTCGATCAGGCGATCGCGCATGGTGCTGGCAAAGTCGAAGAGGCGGCGGTGCGCGATATGTTGGGTGCGGTCGATCGCACCTATCTGATCGAAATTGTGCGTGCGCTCATCGCCCGCGATGGCGCTGCCCTGATCGCCCAGGCCGATCGTATGGCCGAACGGAGTCTTTCTTTCGATGCGGCGCTCGAGGAACTGGCGACACTGCTGCATCGTCTGGCACTGGCAAAGAGCATCTCTGGTGCACTGGATGAGGACGATCCGGATTACGAGGCACTGGTGTCACTGGTTGAGAAAATCGATCCGGAATCGTTACAACTGATGTATCAGATCGCCTTGCTCGGACGGCGCGATCTTGGTTTGGCGCCCGACGAATACGCCGGCTTCACCATGAGCTTGCTGCGCATGCTGACGTTTTTCCCTGCCACTGATTCGGAGAATGCGAGCGTAAAGACCGCCCCTGGCACCGGCAACGTCACTGCGAAGAAGCCACCGGCCGGCAAAGTGGCTCGCCCCGCAAAGCCACAAGCTGCCAAGCCGGCAAAACAGGAAGTACAGCTCGAGGCACCGTCGGCATCAGCCGAGATCAGCGACTGGCGCGGGCTGGTGAGCGAACTCAAGATTGGTGGCATGGCGCGCATGCTTGCTGACCACTGTGAACTGAAACAATTCGACGGTAATGTGATCGAATTGTCCGTTCCAGAGGCACACCGGCACTTGTCGGAACCGGCATACAATGAAAAGCTGCAATCGGTGCTGCGCGAGCATTTCGGTAAACGGGTGCGTTTGAAGATCGAAATCGGTGGCAATGGTGATACGCCGGCTGCTCAGGAGGATCGTGAGAACAAGGAGAAACTCGACCAGGCCATCGAAGCGATTGATACTGACCCGTTTGTCAGGGATCTGGTCGAAAATCTGGACGCAAAAGTTAAGGACGACTCGATCAAACCGGTTTGAGTGACTGTTGCAACTGCGACTATGCGTTAAATACTAGTTTCGGAAATTTGGAGAAATGCCATGATGAAAGGACAACTCGCGGGCTTGATGAAACAGGCTCAGGAGATGCAGGAAAACCTCAAGAAAGCGCAGGAAGAGATTGCCGCGATGGAAATCGAGGGCCAGGCCGGTGCCGGGATGGTCAAGGTCATCATGACCGGCCGGCATGACGTCAAACGCATCACCATCGACGAGAGTCTGATGAGTGACGACAAGGAAATGCTCGAAGACCTGGTGGCTGCTGCTGTTAACGACGCGGTGCGCAAAGTCGAAACCAGCACGCAGGAGAAGATGTCAGGCATCGGCGCCGGGTTGCCGCTGCCGCCGGGAATGAAACTGCCATTCTGAGTGCAACGCAATTGTGATTGCAGTGCGATTTCGATAGCAACGAAATTTTGATAGCAGCAAACGGCGCGAGCGGCACAGCCAAAAAAAGTAAAGCTCGCACATACCGCAAATGAAAATACCTTCCAGCCTCGAGGCGTTGGTGGAGGCGCTGCGCCGGCTGCCCGGAGTTGGCCCGAAATCCGCGCAACGCATGGCCTATCATCTTCTGCAGCACGACCGTGAGGGTGCGCACCATATCGCCAAGTCACTTGAAGGTGCAGTCGCGCGGGTGCGCCATTGTGACAAGTGCAACAACTTTGCCGAGCAACCGCTGTGCGAGCTTTGCAGCTCGGCGCGGCGCGACACCAGCGTGTTGTGCGTAGTCGAGATGCCCGGTGACGTTGCGATGATGGAGCAGGCCCAGGCCTATCGCGGCCTTTATTTTGTTTTGCTGGGACGACTCTCTCCGCTCGACGGAATCGGTCCGAAGGAGATCAATCTCGATCGCCTCGTGAAGCGTGCGACCGATGGGCAGGTCAAGGAAGTCATCATCGCCACCAATTTCACTGTCGAGGGCGAGGCGACGGCGCACTACATAGCCGAGCTGCTCACCGCGCGCGGACTGAAAGTCACCCGTATCGCCCGCGGCCTGCCGGTCGGCGGAGAGCTGGAACACGTAGACAGCGGCACGCTTGCGCAGTCCGTGATCGAACGGCGCCCGGTTGACTGACGCCCGCCATTTGAAACTCTGATGGCAACCGCAAGCAAAACCGCGAGAACAAAACCGGCCCGACGCGGCAAACCCAAATCCACGCCGAAAATTGCGCGCAGCTCGCGCAAGCCGCTGCGTCCTCCGACCAAGCGCACGGCTAAAAAGGCAACCGAAACGGCGGCGCAAAAGACGCCGCAATTGCCCAAGTCGCAAAAGCTGCAAAAAGTCCTGGCCCAATCCGGGCTCGGTTCGCGCCGTGCCATGGAAGAGCTGATCAAGGACGGTAAAGTCAAGGTCAATGACGAAGTTGCGGTTCTGGGGCAGCGCGTCACCACCGAGGACCTGATCCAGGTCGGTCGCCGGCGCATTCAGTTCAAAATTACCACGCGGCTGCCGAGGGTGATTCTGTATCACAAGCCTGAGGGCGAAATCGTCTCGCGCGAAGATCCCAAGGAACGCGTCAGCGTGTTCGAAAAGCTGCCCGCCATTCGTAATGCGAAATGGCTTGCCATTGGACGTCTCGATTTCAATACCTGCGGGCTGTTGATTTTCACGACCTCGGGCGAGCTGGCCAATCGACTGATGCATCCGCGTTTCGAAGTCGAGCGTGAATACGCGGTCCGTATTTTCGGTGCACTCAGCAAAGACGAAATGGCCAAGTTGTGCAAGGGCGTGCGCTTGTCAGACGGCGTCGCGAAATTCGACAGCATTGAGCCGCAAGGCGGAGAAGGGCGCAATCATTGGTATCGCGTCATCGTCAAGGAAGGACGCAACCGCCTGGTTCGGCGCATGATTGAGGCGCTTGGCTATAAAGTCAGCCGGCTGTTGCGCGTGCGCCTTGGCATCGTGTCATTGCCGGCCAGCCTGAGGCGCGGCAAGTGGGTCGAGCTCAAGGAGTCGGAAATTCGCAGCCTGCTCGATTGGGTTGGCAGTGTGCCTCCGGTGGTGTTGCCCTACCGCGAACCGGCACGCAAATCACCCGCGGTCAGCAAGAAAACAAAATCTCCTCCGGCACGGGTCTCGAGCCAGACAAAAGGCAAATCCGGGTAGGCTTGTTCAAGCACCGGCCGGTCATGGCCGACTTCGACCACCAGAACACCGTCGTCATTCAAGTGCTCGGCAGCGTGTTCGAGAATACGGCGAATGATATCCAGTCCATCCTCGCCGGCGGCAAGCGCCAGCGGCGGTTCCGCACGGTACTCCGCCGGTAACGCGGCCATCGTTTTGGCATCGACATAAGGCGGATTCGAAACGATCACATCGTATCGCCTCGAACCGTATTGCCTCGAACCGTATTGCCTCGAACCGAACAGATCGCATTGGTGCAGTTCAACGCGTTGCTCCAGACCATAATCGCTGACATTGCGCCGGGCCACTTCGAGTGCCGCGTCAGAGATGTCCGTCGCATCGATCGCGGCATTGCGAAAGGCATCGGCCAGCAGGATGGCGAGACAGCCGCAACCAGTGCACAGATCAATGCAGCTCGTTACCGCATCAGGGTCGGTGATCCATGGTGATAACTGATCATGTAACAACTCCGCAATATGCGAGCGCGGCACGATGACCCGTTCATCGACGTAGAAGCGAAACCCCCCGAGCCAGGCCTCGTTGGTCAGGTAAGCCGCTGGCAGGCGTTTCTCAATGCGCTGGTGAATCAGTGCCAGTGCCGCATCGATTTCGCTGGGTGATAACGCCGCGTCGAAAAAAGGCTCCAGGCGATCGACCGGCAGGTGTAATGAGTGCAGCACCAGGTAGGCCGCTTCGTCGAACGCATTGTCGGTGCCGTGTCCGAAGGACAATCCGGCGCGATTGAATGCACTCACCGCGTAGCGGATCAGGTCGCGGACGGTTCGAAGAAAGTCGGTGCGCAGATGCGCGGTTTGCTCATCCGCCATCGAGCAGTTGCGCAATCGTCTGGTGGTAGATACGCGACAGCGTGTCGATATCCTCGACGGCAATATTTTCGTCGATCTTGTGTATTGATGCGTTCACCGGACCAAGCTCGACGATCTCATCGCAGATATCGGCAATAAAGCGACCATCGGAAGTGCCGCCGGTCGTGGACAGTTCAGGGTTGATGCTCGTAATGCTTTTCACCGCCGTACTGACCGCCTCGACCAGTTTGCCGCGCCGGGTCATGAACGGCTTGCCGGAGAGGTGCCACTCGATATGGTAGTCCAGCCCGTGGCGCTTGAGAATGTCTCCCGTGCGTCGTTGCAGATCCTCGACGGTGCTTTCCGGGCAGAAGCGGAAATTGAAATGGGCGTGCAGCTCGCCGGGAATGACGTTGGTTGCGCCGGTGCCGGCGCGCATATTCGATATTTGCCAGGTCGTCGGCGGGAAAAATTCGTTGCCCTCATCCCATGTCGTCGCCGCCAGTTCGGCCAGCGCCGGTGCGAACAGGTGCACCGGATTGCGCGCCAGGTGCGGGTAGGCGACGTGGCCCTGCGTGCCCTTGATCACGATCTCGCCTGACAGCGAACCGCGCCGTCCGTTCTTGATCATGTCGCCAAGGCGCTCGACTGAAGTCGGTTCACCCACCACACAGTAATCGATGTGCTCCCCGCGCGCCCTGAGCGTTTCAACCACTTGCACCGTTCCGTCCCTGGCCGGACCTTCTTCATCTGACGTCAGCAGCAACGCGATGGAGCCGGCGTGCCTCGGTTGTGCACTGACAAATTGCTCGATCGCTGTAACGAATGCCGCAACAGAGGACTTCATGTCAGCCGCACCGCGGCCATACAGGTGCCCGTCGCGGATCTCGGGTTTGAATGGATCGGATGTCCATGCGTCGAGCGGTCCCGGCGGCACCACATCAGTGTGCCCGGCAAAGCACAGTAATGGCGCTGCGTTGCCGCGTCGGATCCACAGGTTGTCGACTTCGCCAAATCGCAGGTGCTCTGCGGCAAAGCCGATCCTGGCGAGCCGATCCGAGATCAGCGCCTGGCAGCCGCCATCTTGCGGCGTGACCGAACGGCGCGAAATCAGCTCGCTAGTGAGGGTGAACGTTTCTGAACGCATCGGCGTTGGACCTGAAATTTTTCTCGACGTACACGGTTATTGGAGGTTAACAGTTGCCCGACTTTACCAAAAAACAAGGGCGAGCCAGCGGCTCGCCCTCGATCTGACTGCTTCAGGTCGATTACGTTGTCGCTAGCTCTTTTCGTCGACGTTGAGTTTGATCTCGCTGAACGAATAGCCGCCGCCCGGTCGGGCAACGGTGCGCCCGGTCGGGCTCTCGCCCAGTTTGCCCGAGACTTTCTGTTCGTAGTTGTTGATCAGCCACGACATGTTGGTCGACGAATCGGAATTCGCCAGTGCCTCGTCCTTGGAAATCTTGCCCTGCTGGTACAACTCGAGCAGTGCCTGTTCGAAAGTCTTCGACCCCGGAGTCAGACTTTGCGCCATCGCCTCGCGCACCTCCTCGATCTCGCCTTTACGAATGTGCTCGGCCACTAGTTTGGTGTTCAGCATCACTTCAACAGCAGCGACCAGGGTGCCATCGTTGGCCTTGACCAGCCGTTGCGAAATGATCGCGCGCAGACTCAAGGAAAGGTCCGCCAGCAGCGCCGGGCGCGCGTCGTAGGGGAAGAAGTTGATGATCCGGTTCAGGGCGTGGTAACTGTTGTTCGCGTGCAGTGTCGACAGGCACAGGTGGCCGGTCTGCGCGTACAGCAGTGCGTGCTGCAGAGTCTGCCGGTCGCGGATTTCACCGATCATCATCATGTCAGGTGCTTCGCGCATGGCGTTAACCAGTGCGTGTTCGTAACTGCGCGTATCGGTGCCGACCTCGCGCTGGTTGATTACGCACTTGTCGTTTTTGAACACGAACTCCATCGGATCTTCGATGGTAAGAATGTGGCCCGGTTTGAGCGCATTGCGGTGCTCGATCATGGCCGCCAGCGTGGTCGACTTGCCCGAGCCGGTGGAGCCCACCACCAGCACGAAACCGCGCTTCTCCATCACCAGGTCATTGAGCATCTTCGGCAGGCCGAGCTTTTCGATTCCAGGCGTGCCGCTGCGAAGATAACGCACCACCAGTCCAACGTGGCCGCGCTGGCGGAATACGTTCACGCGAAACCGGCCAATGTCGGGCAGCACGTGAGAGAAATTCATCTCCCACTCCTTTTCGAAGGCCTCGGTCTGTTTCTCGTCCATCAGCTCTTCGGCAATCTTTGACGTCAGATTGCCGTCGATGACGGTCTGGTTGACCGGCATGATGGTGTCGAGAATCTTGATTGAAATCGGTGCGCCGGCCGAAATGAACAGGTCGGATGCGCCTTTCTCCGCCATCAGCTTCAACAAAGGATCAATAAACATGCTGCCCTCGCTGGTTGGGTACTCGCTTGTTGGGTACCGCTGCCGGCAGCCGTGGCCTGCGTCAAACCCCGCGCAGCAGGTCGTTGATACTGGTCTTGGCGCGGGTTTTCGCGTCGACCTGCTTCACGATTACTGCACAGTACAGGCTGTATTTGCCGTTAGCGGCGGGCAGATTGCCCGAAACCACGACGGAGCCCGCTGGGATTTTCCCGTATGTCACTTCGCCGGTCTCGCGGTTGTAAATCTTTGTGCTTTGACCTATGTAAACACCCATCGAGATGACCGAACCTTCGCCGACGATCACCCCTTCAACAACCTCCGAACGTGCCCCGATAAAGCAGCCATCCTCGATGATTGTCGGGTTGGCTTGCAATGGTTCGAGTACGCCGCCGATGCCTACGCCCCCCGAGAGGTGCACGTTTTTGCCGATCTGGGCACAAGAGCCAACGGTAGCCCAGGTATCGACCATGGTGCCCTCATCGACGTAGGCGCCGATATTCACGTAAGAAGGCATCAGCACGACATTCTTAGCAATGAATGCGCCACGTCGCACCGCTGCAGGCGGCACCACGCGAAAGCCTCCGGCACGGAAATCGCGATCGCCATAGGCGGCGAATTTCGAATCGACCTTGTCGAAGTAATTGGTGTAGCCATCGCGCACGACTTCGTTGTCGTGCAGCCGGAACGACAGCAGTACTGCCTTTTTCACCCACTGGTGAGTGAGCCAGTCTGAACCGGATTTTTCCGACACGCGAATGGCGCCGCTGTCGAGCTGGGCGATGGTTTCTGCGACCGCTTCGCGCACCTCAGCGCCGGCGGTTTTGGGAGAGAGTGAGGCGCGATTTTCGAACGCCTGTTCGATCACCGTGTTCAAGTCGGCCATGGCATTTTCTTCCTTGTCATCGGGTTTAATGGAAATTCGTGTTGCTAGTCTCGTGGGTCCGTGTGGGGCTGGTTTCGCCGGGCTCGCCGGCAGCGCTTCAATGAAAACTGGTTCGATCAAAACCGGTTGTTCCGGCTTATCTGTCGGTACGTATGGATCTTCAGGCGCTCACTTGGCCGTACGAAACAAAAATCTTCACCACCAAGACATCAGGGGCACCAGGTAACAGCAAGCAGCAAGGACATGAACTCGAATTTTTGTGTGACTTTGCGTCTTCGTGCCTTTGCGGTGAAGGGTTTCTATCGCATGCCGTCGCTGCCAGGCAGTTCGTGCCTCACGTCTGGACCCACACGAATGTCGAATGAATCACCAAAATGAGCTTAAACAAAACACGGGTGCTCGGCACCCGCAGATTGAGTGAAATTCTAGTTTGTTCGGTCAGAGCGTTGACAGGCACTCGCGCAGGCGCCGCGCTGCCTCCAGGCATTCCTCGAGCGATGCCACCAGCGCGATGCGCACGCGGTTGCGTCCCGGGTTCGTGCCGTGCGCCTCCCGGGCCAGCAGGCTGCCCGGCAAGACCACCACATTATAGTTTTGATACAGGTGCTTAGCGAACTCCACATCATCGATCGGCGTCTTCAGCCAGAGGTAGAACCCCGCTTGCGGCATCTGCACTTCAGTGACCTCAGCCAGCAGCGGCACTACGGCTTCGAATTTCTGCCGGTAAAGGCGGCGATTTTCCACCACGTGGCGCTCGTCGTTCCACGCTGCGATGCTGGCCGCCTGCACCGCCGGGCACATCGCCGAGCCGTGGTAGGTCCGGTACAGCAGGAACTTGTCGAGAATCGCGGCATCCCCGGCGACGAAGCCGGAGCGCATGCCTGGCACGTTGGACCGCTTTGACAAGCTGCTGAACAGCACCAGATTGCGATAATCGCTGCGCCCCAGCGCCTGCGCTGCCTGCAGGCCACCCATCGGTGGCGCATTTTCGTCGAAGTAGATTTCTGAATAGCACTCGTCAGAGGCGATCACGAAATCGTACCGGTCGGACAGATCGAACAACCGCTCCCATTCTTGCATCGGGATGACATGCCCGGTGGGATTGCCGGGCGAACAAACATAGATGAGCTGGGTGTTCTGCCAGACGTCTTCACCAAGCGCACCCGTGTCCAGCGCAAACCCCGATTCCGGCATCAGGTTGATAAATGCCGGCGAGGCACCCGCCAGCAGGGCTGCGCCCTCGTAAATCTGATAAAACGGGTTGGGCATCACCACCGTCGCCCCCGGCGTGCGCGCGTCGATCACCGTCTGGGCCAGGGCAAACAGCGCCTCGCGGGTGCCATTAACAGGCAGCACCTGCCTGTCGGCGTCCGGTGTCGGCACTTTGTAGCGCCGGTCGATCCACTGGGCAATCGCCCCACGCAGCTCCGGGCTGCCATGTGTGGCGGGGTAGCGCGCCAGTCCGTCCAGCGATCCGGCCAGCGCGTCCTTGATCAGGGCAGGGGTGGAATGCTGCGGCTCACCAATCGAGAGCCGAATCGGGCTGCATTCCGGATTCGGCGTGATGGTCGCCAGAATCTTCGAGAACTTCTGAAACGGATAAGGCTGCAGCAGGCCGAAGCCCGGCGCGAAGCGGCTCATGTTGCTATACCCAGGTGCATTGGCATCATGCTCTTGTTTGCCTCGGTTCACGCAATGCCGCTCACCGATAGGCCGTTTTCTAAGGCGAAGCGTCTAATTCTAAACGTTTGTAGCGCACGGTCCCTGCGCTTTGTTTTTTCCCTACAGCAAAGTCAACCAATCAGTTCGAAATTCGTTTCACATCGTCATAGCCTGTAATTTGCTTGTCACGTTGACCTCATGACGACCGAATATGCAAGATGACTGGAGTGCGGCGGAATAATAGGCCGCCTAAGCTTGCATCCATGCGCCCCTCTGCTAACGTACTGTCAATCAAACATAGAAATTGCGTTCATCAGTTCGTGCAAGCACCTTTCCGGATGCGCGCGCAACGTTCGCGAACAAGAAAATCAATGTCACTTTCGCTCCCCGGAGGAATTTCATGATCTGGAATTCGGTAACCGTCATGACGATTATCGATTTGGTCATCGTTGGCCTGACGATCGGTTCACTGCTTGTCATGCACCGCTACCGGCAGACATTGCGGCGGCTCGGCCTCATGCCCAGCATCAGCCTCATTTACGTTGCCATGAGTCTGATCGCGCTGTTCTATCTCGGCGATCTGGTGATCATGCACGTCGTGCCCGTTTTTTCCTCACAGGGCTTTGCGATGGCGCTGATGGAGCAGCATCATCTCAGTTGGAGCTGGTTGGTATTCCTCATCGCGGTCCTTATCATCGCATCCGGGCTGAACCACCTGGTTCGCAATGTCATACCCAGAGTCGAGCAGACCGAAAGAGAGCTTCGCGAAAGCCGCGAAGAGTTGGAAGCCCGGGTAGCCGAGCGCACCCGGGCATTGCAGCAAGAGATTACCGAGCACCGCGAGGCAGACGAGGCTTTGCGCGACAGCGAAGTTCGGTACCGGTCGGTGGTCGAGGACATGCCGGCGCTCATCTGTCGCTTTCGGCCTGACGGGACACTAACGTTTGTTAACGAACACTACTGCCGCTACTTCAAAAAGTCTCGGAGGCAGTTAGTCGGCCATAATTTCTTCCAGTTCATCCCGGAGGAAGACCGGCAAAAGGTACGCGATCATTTTTCCTCGCTGACTGAAGAGCGACCGTCTGTCACTTACGAGCACAGCGTTGTCGATCCAGACGGCGCCACGCGTTGGCAACGATGGACTGATCGGGCCATTTTCGACGTGCAGGGTACTGCCTTGGAGTATCAGTCGATC
>JBFKXV010000023.1:0-15109 GCA_041637935.1 Burkholderiales bacterium
GCGGGAATTTCGGAGGCCGTCAGTACATTAACAAGGCTTACTATCGACGCACCGACGAAAGCGGCAAACAGCCCGACGGCGAGTAGATGAAAGCGGAATCCACCGCGCAGCTCGGTGAGCGTATTGGCGGAACTGAAGCGCCCGACGAAGACCGGGAAAAAACCGTTCAGCAGCACGAACCCCTGATTGCGAAAGATCTTCACCCGACCACTTGCATCCACTGCCAGTTCGAACCCTTGCACCGCGCGGACCGCTGCATCGAGCCTGGCAAGGGCCTTGTCGGCGGTTGTGGAAAACGTAAAGCGATAGCGTTTTAGCACAGTGAATCCGGTTAGCCGTTATGCAAGAGTTTGATTTCAGGAATTGCGTAAGGGACTGAGCTTTACCAACAGAATAGCCAGCATTGGCAGCGTAAAGCCGATGACGGTCGTGGTGATCAACAACATCCCCAGCTCGCTGTAATCGGCCGCACCGGTGACCGTGTCGGTAACGCGGTCGCGAACCTCGCGCGTGATCGTGTAAATCTCGTTCATGTACTTGGTGCCGAGGCTCGATGCCGATAGCGCGAGATTGGTGAAGGACGCCATTACCGCGAAGAAGGTCGCTTTCAAGTGCGACGGCGCGTTGCGTGCGATCCAGGCGAGCATCGGGATCATTGCGATCTGCCCGAGCGGCGACTCGATCGCGGTGTCGACGATGGCAATGAAGCGGGCATCGACGACGCCGGCGGTATGTGCCGAGGTCCACTCGTGAAGGCCGTAATAGAGGCCGATGTTGGGCAGCATCAGGATGCTGCCCGCGATCGTCAGCAGGACGACGACGTAGGCAATCGAGCGGCGCGCCATCAGCGGGCGCAGCACCACCATGCCGACCAGGGTCAGCAGCGACGCGATTAGCGACAACACCGACAGGAATTGCTGGTCGAAGCCGAGTTCGTCAATTTCGAACCAGCTGTAGCCGGGGCCGGGCAGCGGCACCGCGCGGAACACGAATATGATCACCGCGGTGCCGATTAGCATGTTGCGCGCATCGGGCTCGAGCTCGAGCAGCAGGCGGTACATCAGGAACAGCACAATCGCCATCGAGCCGATGAAGATGATCTCCTGCGCCAGCGGTACTTTGCTGATGCCCATCGTCAGCGTAAACACCGCGAACACCAGGCTGCCGCCGAGAATCCACCAGTTCGCGCGGGTTTCCTCGCCCGGCGCGAACAGCAACTTGTCGATGGCTTCGTGATCCTTCCCCAGTTCGCGCAGACGCTGCGCCCGGCGGCGCAGCATCATGCCGCCGAGAATGACGCCCGACACCGACAGCAGCGGAATCACCAGCGCGATCAGGTAAATGTCGGAATAGATCTCGATCTTCATCGCCTCGGACATGTTTTCAACGCCGCTAAACATGGTGATGTTGAGCGCCGCGACCGCCGCCAGTCCGCTGATGATCGCGAAGCGGCCGAGCGTCTGCATGGTGGTATGCATGAGCTTGATTTCGCGCTCCGGGTAGGGAGTTCCGTGCTCGTCGATGGTCGGCACGGCTTCGACAGTCATCGCGTCGGCGACCACGTCCTGGATCACGTAGCCCGTGGGCGCGAGCAGCGTGGCGACTACGAACCAGGCCTCAATCCTGAACACCGCGTCCATCGCCGCGGTATGCGCGATGACGCCGTACATGATCAGGATGCTGAGCGTGATCAGTGCCGCGCCGAGATAGACCAGCAGCGCCTTGCGGCGCCAGATCAGATCGACGAGGTGGCCGATCGGCATTTTCAGAACCCACGGGATACCGGCCCAGAATCCCAGGCCGGCGAGAAAGGCCGCCGACAGGTCGAGGTACTCCTTAATGAAGAAGGTGCCGACGATCGCCGTCAGCCCCTGCACGCCGGCGGCCAGGTAAACCATCAGCGGCGGCAGATAGGACCAGCGGAACTGGCGCCCGAGGTCGAGAAAGGTGCTGTCGAACCAGCGCCATATGGTGCCGACTATTCCCCCGGTATGGGGTTGCTCATATTTGGCTTCCACAGATCGTTACAAGCGTTTAATCAAATCAAAGAAGTAGTCCAATCAAAGCAGCGGACGGTCATGTGTACATTCAGTGCATCCATCAATGCACTCTGACATCGATCGAACCGAGTTCGTCGACAGAAAATGTCAGGTGGTCACCGGGCTTGACGAACTGGGTGGCGATCATGGTTCCCGTCATCACCACCATTCCCTTTTCAATATCTTTCCCTTGTTTGGTAATCGTATTGACCAGCCATCGCAGCGCCTCGAGCGGATGTCCCAGCACGTCGCGTCCATAGCCCTCGCCAACAGTCTCACCGTTGACCATGACGGTGCCGTGAAGGTTCGCCAGATCGAGATGGCGCCATTGCTTCAGTGCCGGACCGAGAACGATACCGGCATTCCAGGCGTTGTCGGCAATCAGCGTCAATACCAAATCGGAAATGGCTTGGTAGTCGGCGTTTCGGTCGTCTACCAGTTCCAGCGCCGGCGCAATGGTATCGACCGCATCGGCGATTTGGTCGCGCGAGTAGGGCGCTTGTTTCGAAAACAGGGTCGTCCCCAGCACTGCGGCGAGTTCACATTCGATGCACAGGCGGCCATATTGCGTGTGATCGAGCTGTACGCCACTCGGGTGAATGAGATTTGCGTGCAACGGCCCGGCGAACGGCGAGGAATAGCGCAGCATGTCCTGCATCACAGATGAAGTCAGGGCGACTTTGTATCCCGCCGTTGCGCCGAGTGCGGGCGCCCGCAGGCGCCGAAGCGCTTCCTGAATGGCGTAAGCTTCCGAGTCGTCGCGTGGCACGCAATTATCCGGGAGGGCGGAAAACGGAAGCCGTTTTGCGTGCTGCTCGAGGAGCGTGCGCGCAGCTGTCTCGATCCGTGCTTCACTTGTGTTCGTATTGTTGTTGTCGCGGGACTTGCCCGATGCCATCTGCCGAATCAGTTCGTTGTCTGGTGATTGAGAGGACTGAACTGCTGCGTTTGCAGCAGGCTCTGTGCGTATGCTTTGAAGGCTCTGTCCTGATCCTCGGGAAACGAGCGGTGCGAAACAGTCAACGTAATAGCAAGACTGGCATTGCCCGGGTGGATACAGACTGTTCCGATCGTCTCGACGAGCATTGCGGTGAGTACATTGGTCCCGGTTTCCGGGTCACGATCTTCCGCGACGATCCGCGATTGAGCACACTGCGCTCCAGCAATCCAAACTTGCGATACGTCGTATTCGCGAAGACGGAATCGTGGCGGAGGCAAACTGCGCTTGTCTCGCTTGGCGACAAAGTCAGTTAACCGTGACGGCTCTGCAGGCGCGTCAAGATTAAGGTGAGCGGCCTCGACCAGGTAGGTTTGGCCTTCGACCTTTCCGAATTTGATTATAGCGACGCGATTGGCCGAACGCTCGGCAATGAACCATCCCGTTTCAGACGGTGGCATGAACGAATAGCCGCTTTGCTCGATGCGTTCCGACAGTTCGGAGTCACGCGATCCGGGAACGGAACACCCGGGCAATGCTGCGAGCAGAATCAGGGCACTGATGAACCGGAACGAAAGCCGGCTTGATCTGACTAATCTGATGTGCATGACCTCATTGGCAATGAATACAAGGCTAACGAATGGTGTGAGGCGAGTAGCGGGCGGCAAAGCCGGTCCGGAGCCCCGGCCGTGTACCGATCCGTACAATCGCGAGCGGATTTGCGATAGCATTGCGGCCTGATTTTACAGGTGTAACCACCCGGCGTGGGTTGGATTTGACCGTCCAACGCGATCCTGTTGCATGGTTTTGTGGTTGCGTCGGTAATCTTCTCGGGGGCAAGACCCGGCCCCCCGTACGGAAAAGTGCGTCACTAAAACGATAACAATGCGGAAGTGGTTTCGTCTGGTCTTTCTCGGTTTGTTGCTCGGCGTGGCGGGCGCGATGCCTCCTGCGAGTACCGCGCAGGAATCTGCCGACCCTGAACTATTCGAACTGGAAGTCGAGTACGTATACGGGCGCAATCGCGGCCCGAAGATGGGCTATATCAAGCCTGAGGTATTCGATCCGATCAACGACAAGTTGTATCGCGCGGGCTACAAGAACTACCGGCCGATCGGCGTGCCGGTGGAACTGAAGACGGTCGACGCGATGACGCGCGTCAAGACGATGAAGTCCATTATTGCCTGTGCCGACGGCTGGTTCTGGCCGTTTTCGCGCACGGCGCGCAACAACGAGCCGGCCGGCCTCGAGATCGAGATCCTCCAGGAGATTGCCAAGAAACACGGCTGGACGGTTGAGATGTCGTGGGTCAACATGGCGACCCGATTCGGTCCCGGAGCGCCCGGGGGAGCCTACGATCAGTCGATCAATCGCGGTGTGTGTGATCTCGTCATGGGCTTAACGATCTCGGGTGACGATCATCACATGTCGCCTAATGGGCTGGAGTTCACCAAGCCGTTCATGAGCACCGGCTACGTGATGGTCACCCAGGGGCCGGCGAGAAAGGCGAAAAACCTCGACGACATCAAACGCATGAACCTGCGGGTGGGTCTGCCCGCGTATTCTCCGATGAGCGAGTATGCTGCCGCGCATGGCATTCCCCATGAAACTTTTTTCCAGAATTACCGGGTGGTCGATGCAATGATCCAGCGCCAGGTCGATGCGGCAATGATCTGGTCGGGCTCAATCTCACAGGCGAAGCTGAATCGTCCCGAGGCGGAATTCGAGCTGGTCAAGGGTTACGTGCCAATCCCGGAAATGCGCTGGAACAGCGCCTGGGTGGTCAAGAAGCGTGAAGTCGACTTCAAGAAATTCATCGATGAAGCGTTCACCGAAATGCTCGAGACCGGCGAGATCAAACGTATCGTCGAGCGCTATGGCATGCCGTTCTTTCCGCCTGTTGAGCCATGAAACGCGGTCAGTCAGCCGGGCTTTGGCGGGCCTTGTTTTGTTTGTTGCGCAGTCACAGCTATACAGCACCACAGATTGTGTTCACTGCAGACTTTATGCAATAGCACATTGTTCGTGCTGAACGTTTGTCGAGAGGGTTCCGCTGCTGAGCCCAGAATAGATGAGGAAGGGTATTTATGCTTGAACAAGCTATCCAACTGAGCATCATGTCCGGCGGTCTGTTGCCGCTGATGGGCGTGTTGCTGCTGATCACGCTGGCGGTGATTGTAGAGCGCACCTATTTTTTTCATCGCGCGATCAAATCCGGCCTGGCGATGGAACACGATCTTCACCTCGTCGAATATCAGAACGTCGACAAACTGCGCCAGCTCGAGGCGCACTACGCGGGCTCGCTGCAGCGCTCGATCCTGTCAGCGGCTTTGGCATCGCGCGGTGACGACGCCGATTCGATGGAGCGTCATATGGAAGAAGCAATCATGTGGCAGATGCCAAAGATCGACCGCTATGTGTGGGTGCTCGATACCTCGGTCACGCTGGCGCCGTTGATGGGTTTGCTGGGCACCATCATCGGAATGGTGCATGCGTTTGACATACTCGGCACCTCGGGATCTGGCGGCGCGGCCACTAAAATGGTGACTGGCGGCATTGCCGAAGCACTGGTTGCGACCGGCGCCGGGTTACTGATCGCAATTATTGCGGTGCTGTGGCTCAATCATTTCAACAAGCGTGTGCGCCTCGCTTTGCACCAGATGGACCTGCTGAAAGTGATGTTGCTCAACCGCTTTCACGGCGGTGGTTCCGCGCACCAAGGCGTGTCCGCCACCGATGCACATGCCGGCAAGCTCAGGGCGCGCGAACCGGAGGCTGCAAAATGAGCGGGCGCGTTCGTTCCCGTTATTTCGACGCCGATCGTCCGCGCGTCGAAGTCATCCCGATGATCGACATCATGATGTTTCTGCTGGTGTTCTTTGTCGTCATTTCCCTGAACATGATCGCCGGCACCGGGGTTGACATGGTGTTGCCGGGCTCCAAAACGACCAAGGAAATCAAATCGGCCACAGTCACGGTCGGCGTGACAAAAGACAACAAGATCGTCATCGATGGTGAGACGATCTCGCAGGACGCGCTAACGGCAAAGCTGACCGAGCTGAAGAAAGACCAGAAGATTTCAATCATTATTGCCGGTGACAAGGACGTTGCGCTGCAGACACTCATTAACGTCATGGACAGCGTGCGCGGCGCAGGAATCAACTCGGTGGGCATTGCCGCAACAGCCGAACGGGCAGCAGCGGGCAAGTAGTGCCAACACCAACTGACGCAACGTTTGGCAGCGGACTTTGCCTGTCGTGAGCTCCGCATCGCTTCTTGGTCGTGGCCCGCTGTGGGCGAAAATCGACGACGTTGACGAACAGACGCTGCCGTTCTGGCGCGCGCTGATCATTGCGCTCGGCATTGAGATTATCGTCCCGTTTCTGATTTATGGCGTCGACTGGTCGTTCCTGCCGTCTTTCATCGAGCCGCCCCCGGTTGAGGTGATGTCGGTCCGCCTCGAGGAGCCGCCGCCGGTGCTCGACGAGCCGCCTCCGCCGCCGCCCGAGAAGATGCCGGAAGAGAAAAAGCCGGAGCCGACGCCGCCCAAAGAAATCAAGAACGTGACGCCGATCGTGCCACCCAAGCCGTTACCTGACGAGCTTCCTTCGCCGATTGAGGTGCCCGAGCAGAAACCGAAACCGAAGCCGAAGCCGAAACAGGTCAAGAAGGTAGAGCCGCCACCGGAATTGCCACCGTTGCCGTCGGTGTTCCGTGACGTCAAGCCGGTGCGAAAGGTCAAGCCCAAGTACCCTCGTGAGGCCGAAGACGAGAAAATCGAAGGACGCGTCAAAGTACGCCTCAAGGTTGACCTCGACGGAACCGTCAGCGACGTGAAGATCCTGATCTCCGAACCGCCCGGTGTGTTCGATGAGGAAGTACTGAAAGCGGTCTGGAAGTATCAGTTCAAACGCGACGGCACGCGTTATGAGGCAGACCAGTTGATCATTTTCAAACTCGATCCCTGATACGACTACAGTGGGCCGGGCCGTTGTTTGCGTTCGGTCCGGACTTAGGACTGATCGAGCTGGATTGTTCCGCGGCTCACGCGCTGGTCGAGCATGAAGCCGGATTCAATAAATTCCTCGTAAGAGGTGATCGTATAAGTACTGTGCCCGTGCTGAGAGGCGATGCTTTGTGCGTGGCGTCTGAAAAGGTACTGCGCCTCACCCATTCCGCTTCCACTGGCTGGAAACTTCTTCCGGCGCAGCGTAATTTCATACTGCGTATCGGCGTGCTTGATGTGCATGATCTCCCAGGTTGGTGCCAGCGGGTCAAAGATCTGCCACGCAATGACGCCGGCGACCACAGTGACCGCGACGACTTCATAAGGTATTTGCAGCGATGGGCTGACGTTCACGACCTTGTCTGGAATAAACGGCTTGGCGGTATTGCAGCCGTATAAAGCCAGGATTAACGCTGCAATGGCAACAACGCTGTTGATGGCACGCATGAATAGACCTCCGCTCCAGTACTCTGCCTGCTATAACGGCAGATCGGCAGGATATTTAACGCTGCCGGGGAGCCTGCAGGCGCCGCTGTGAGGCGAGCGCCTGCGATTGCGCATCTTATCCGTACGCCAATTGCGGCAACCAGGTAATGATGCCGGGCACCGTGATACACAGGAACAGGCCGATAACCTGTATCAGCAAAAACACCAGCGCAGACTTGAAAATCGTCGCCATGCTGATTTCGGGCGGGCACACTCCGCGCAGGTAGAACAGCGCGTAGCCAAACGGCGGACTCAGAAATGACATTTGCATGTTGACCAGATACAGCACGCCGAACCAGAGCACCACGACGCTGCTGTCCACGCCCGGCAGACCGAACAGACCGTCAAAGCTGAGCGACTGGATGATCGGCACAAAGATTGGCACCGTCAGTAACAGGATGCCAACCCAATCGAGGAACATGCCGAGAAACACCAGCATGACCATCATCACGATCAGAATGCCGTAGGGATTGAGGCCGGTGCCGAGAATACTTTCAGTGATGAACGTCTGACCGCCTTGCAGGATGAAGAAGCCAACAAAAATAGAGGCACCGAAGATGATCCACAGCACCATTGCCGAGGCGCGCGCTGTAGTGATGGACGCTTCGCGCAGCGACTGCAGCGAAAAGCGCTTGTGCATCATCGATACAATAATCGCACCGAACGATCCAATACCGGCTGCCTCGACCGGCGTGGCGATGCCGCCGAACAGCAACCCGAGAACGAGAAATACCAGAATGACGGGTGCAATCAGGCGGGCAAGCAACTTCAGTTTGTCGAGCAGGTTGACGCGTTCTTCCCTTGGCAACGCGGGTCCGAGCTTGGGGTTGAGCCAACTGCGCACCAGCACGTAGGAGACGTACATACCCGACAGCATCAAGCCGGGCAGGATGGAACCGAGGTAGAGTTGGCCAACGGACTGCTGCGCAACAACCGCATACAAGATTGCCAGGATCGATGGCGGAATGAGAATGCCCAGCGTACCGCCTGCCATGATCGAGCCGAGCGCGATTTTTTGATCGTAGTTGCGCTTGAGCATCGCTGGCAAAGCAATGATACCCATCGTCACCACTGCTGCGCCGATCACGCCGACCATTGCTGCCAGAATGGTCGAAGCGAGAATGGTCGCTGCCGCCAGTCCGCCGTTCAGACCGCCCATCCACTTGTAAACGACGTCGAACATTTCCTCGATCAGGCCGGCACGTTCGAGCATCGAAGCCATGAAGATAAACAGCGGAATCGCGGCCAGATCCGGATTGGCCATTAGCGGGAAAATTCGTGTCGGGATGATATTCACCATGGTCTGGCCGCCGACCAGATAGATGAAGACAACCCCTAATCCGCCAACGACGAAGGCCATTGGCAGGCCGGCCATGAGCAGAAGCGCCAGCGATCCGAACATCAGAAAGGTCAGTGCCTCGATTCCGGTATCGGCGAGTGATTCGCCCAGCGAGAAGAGAAAGCGCTCCTCTTCATAAGGATCGTAGAACAGGATGTTCACACCCTCGATCAGGCAGATCAGCACCACGGCCGCAGTGGCGCCAACCATGATCCATGTCCACACCTTTCCTGCGTTACCCGGGTTCATGCCGGGAGAAGCAGTCGCGGTATTCATGCGCTTCTCCCTGCGGCCGAGCGGACAAACAGCTGGATGTCCTTGATCAGTTTCGATACGCCGGCCAGAGCCAGAAGTACTGCACCGAGAACCATGGCGCCCTTAACCGGGTAGAACTGCACTTGCCATGTTTCGTCAGTCACTTCGCGCATGTCGACCGAATCGAAAAAGAAGCGCCAGCAGGTACCGGCAAGCGCCACGGCAAAGATGAAGAAGAACGTCGAGGTGAAGATGTCCATGCCGATCTGGGCGCGCCGCGGCAGTTTGATGTAAACGACATCGACTCGCACGTGATCACCATGCAGCAGTGCAAAGCCGCCGGCCAGCAGATACTGCATGCCGAACATCAAATAGGATGCCTGATGCGCCCAAATGGTCGGCGCGCCAAAGATGTAGCGCGATACGACCTCATAGAAATACACGCACACGGCATTGACCGTCCATAGCGAAACGAATATGCCGGAGTTTTCGGTAAGCCAGTCCAGCGCGCGCGTGTAAACGTTTCCCGGCGCGTGCAGCGCCGGGTCCTCCTCGGCGAGCACCTTGATTGCGGTTTCTTCGTCGGGCGTACCAGTGGGCTTCGCGCCGCGCGTGAACCACATGAATACCAGCGGCATGATCGCCAGCCAGCCCCAGTAAATCCAGTGGGGCAATATGAAATTTGTCGCTTGAGACATGTCTCCTCCCCGTTGCTGCCAGCAAGTAAACGGCGGCGGGGGCATTGCCATCGCCGCGCCTTTATCCGGCTATTTGATTATTGGCACTGCGCGAGAAACACTGTAGCGAGCGACACCAGTGCAAGCAGCGGCGCAGCGATCGACGGGACATACCGCTGGCCGGCCAGGCGAGGAGAAAGCGAGCACGCGACGCAGGAATCAGGTTGCGCAGCAGATTATTCGGTGGATTTCCTAGAGTTTGAGACCTTTTACGTCGTCCGGATTCAGATAACCCATGTATGGGTTGAGCATGAAATCACGCTGCAACTCAAAGACGCGTTTTGCATCCTTGTTCTTGCGAGCCCACTCATACCAGACAGGAATTGCCGCCTTGCGGAAGCGTGTGACATCCTCAGCAGACAGACGCGAGACCTTGGTGCCTTTCTTGAGGAATTTTTCCATTGCTTCTACATTGGCTTTCTGGATGGTGACAAAGTGATGCACTGAATAAGTCTGCACTTGTTCCTCGACGAATGTCTGCATTTTCTTGGAAAGGCGTTTCCAGGCGCGCATGTTCACTGTCAGGTCCATCAGGTCGACCGGTTGATACAGGGATGTCTGTCCCGGAGGGCCCATACAGATGATGTACTTGGTGACCTCGGCGAAACCGAGATCCCAGTTGATCGCCGGTCCCACATAGTCGGCGGCGTCGATCGTGCCTTTCTCCAGTGCCGGGTAAATGTCAGAGCCCGGCATGCTGGTGGTGCTCACACCGAACTGTTCGAACACTTGCGCGACCATGCCCCCGGGCAGACGCACCTTCATGCCCCTCAGTTGATCGAGGCTGGTAACCGCTTTTTTGGAGTGAATGATGTTGGCGTCGTGCTGGATCGGTCCGACGTAGAACAGGCCGAATCGCTGGAATATGTCGCGCGTCATTTCCAGCATGCCAAGCCCGTAGAACATCGTGTCCCAGTGACTGGTCTGGTCCGGTCCGGCAGGGTAGGAGGATAAGAACACTGAAGCCGGGATCTTGCCGGACCAGTACAGCGTGAATGGGTTCATCGCCTGCAGTACGCCGGTACGCACGGCGTCAAACAAGGCGTTGTTGTCGGCCGCGACGGCTTTTGCAGGAAACGGCTTGATCTCCAGTTCGCCGCCGGATTTTTCCTTGAATGCGTTGGCCCACTCCTCGAACAGCTTGAAACCGGTCGTACCCGCGTCCCAGCTCGACTGTACTTTCCAGGTTGTTGTTTTCGCATGGGCGGTGCGGATGTATGGCGCGCTCAGCAAAAGCGCGCCACCGGCCAGCGTGCCGGCCTTGAGCATCCGGCGGCGGGCGGTGTCGGCAGCGGGTTCGGTTTTGGTCTTTGCGGCAAGGCCGGTTTTTGCCGCATCGCTATCGGTGTCCGTGATACTGGTGCTAGCAGTACCGGTGCTCGCGCTACCGGTGTTCGCAGTTATTGATTTTTCAGTCATTTATCCTCCTCGCTTAGTTTGCTTGGCGGCGCCCGATGGTCCGCTGCCCCGGCCAGACCCGAGATGATGAGGGACGAAGCTGATCAGATCAAGGCGCGCTTTGTCGCTGCGTGCTCTGTGCGCGCAGCCAAACAGGCATAGTGAGGTAGACTTTGTCAGTCAAACTGGTCTGGATCGGCCTGTTAAAGAACAAAGTAGAACATGAAGGGGAGGATGGATGGCTTCCATTTCGCGCCGTTCGAGTGAGCTGGGCACCGAAAACGCGTTCGTGGTGCTGGCCGAAGTCAGTGAACTGCAGCGCCGCGGCAAGGATATTGTGTCTTTCTGTATCGGCCAGCCGGACTTCCCTACGCCGAAGAACATCTGCGCGGCGGGTGTGCAAGCGATCAATGATGGCAAGCATGGATACACACCCTCGGCAGGCATTCTCGAACTTCGCGAGGCGGCGGCCAACTACCTGAACCGCACACGCCATCTCGACTACAACGCCGACGATGTTGTCGTCGCGGCCGGTGCCAAGCCTTTCATCATGTACTCGATCCTGGCTGCGACCGATTACGGCTGTGGCGAGGAAGTAATTTATCCCAATCCCGGATTTCCGATTTACGAATCGCAAATTCGTGCAAGCGGTGCTGTCCCGGTCCCGATCCACTTGCGTGAGTCACGCGGTTTTAGCTTCGACCCGGATGAGCTCGAGTCAAAAATCACCGGTAAGACGCGGCTGCTGATTCTCAACTCGCCGCAAAACCCCACTGGCGGCATCATTCCACGCCAGGATATGGAGGCGATCGCTGCCATCTTGCGCCGGCATCAGCAGGTATGGGTATTTGCCGACGAGGTTTACTCTCAGCTCTGTTACGAGGGGGAGTTTGTATCAATCAGTGCTTTCCCCGGGATCGGCGAGCGCACGATTCTCTGTGATGGCGGCTCGAAAACATGGGCGATGACCGGTTGGCGGCTCGGGTTTGCCGCGAACCGCACGCTTGCGCCGGTGTTCACGCGGTGGGTGACCAATACCGAGTCATGCGCCTCGCACGTCAGCCAGTGGGCGGCTGTCGAGGCACTGAATGGTGAACAGGACGAACCGAAGCGGATGCGCGAGAAATTCCTCGAGCGGCGTGACCTCATTGTCGGTTTGCTCAATGACGTGCCCGGCGTTCAGTGCCAGACGCCGGGAGGCGCCTTTTACGCCTGGCCAAACGTGACCGAAGCGTGTGAAATGATTGGTGCCGGTGACTCCGAAGAATTTCGCCGCAGGCTGTTGAACGAGGCTGGCGTAGCAGTGCTCGCTGACATCCACTTCGGTGAGCGCGTGCCCGATGAGGGCCAGCACATTCGCTTCAGTTACGCTGCTTCAAATGAAGCCATTCGTGATGGCATTGCGCGCATGGCGCAGTTCATCGAAAAGAATTCGAAGCACAGAAAACGCGCCTGATGCCGTGCTCGTACTGGTTCGATTCGTACTGGTCCGATTCGTACTGGCTCGATTCGTACTGTTTCGATGATTCGCAATGCGCAGCTTGCTCAGGGGCTGAGTCGTTGCGCGTGCTCACGGATGTTGTGAAATTCGATGTCTGGCCAGCGCTCCATGGTCAGCTCCAAATTGGGCTTGGAGGTGGCAAGGTAGGCGAGGCTGCCTGAAGCGTCGTGCGCCAGATTGGCAGCAAGCTGCTTCTGGAATTCGGCAAGCTTGTTCGGGTTGCGACTGGTTACCCAACGCGCAGCATAGAAATTGATCGAGCGGGTTGTTGCGTCGACGCCGTACTCGGCCTTGAGGCGGTGCGCGACCACCTCGAATTGCAGCAGGCCGACGGCACCGAGGATCATCTCGTTGCCGACAAGCGGCCGAAAAACCTGGATGGCGCCCTCTTCACCGAGTTGCTGCAAGCCTTTCTGCAGCTGTTTACTCTTCAGCGGATCGCGCAGCGTGACACCCTGGAACAACTCAGGCGCGAAATAGGGAATCCCAACGAAGTTGAGCGTTTCGCCTTCGGTGAAGGTGTCGCCAATGTCGATGCTGCCATGATTGAGTAAACCGATGATGTCGCCGGGCCAGGCATCCTGCAGCGTCTCGCGCCGCTGCGAAAGGAAACTGACCACCTGACTGGCACGAATTTCCTTGCCGCCGCGCACGTGAAACAGTTTCATGCCGCGCTCAAATCGTCCCGAGCAGACGCGCAGAAATGCGATGCGGTCGCGGTGCTGCGGATCCATGTTGGCTTGTATCTTGAACACGAAGCCCGAGAACCTTGATTCGTCTGGCGCCACTGTGCGCTCGAGTGCCGCGCGCGGGCGCGGTGGCGGCGCCTCGTTGACCAACGCGGCAAGCGCCTGATCGACGCCGAAGTTGTTCATCGCTGAACCGAAAAATACAGGGGTTAGTTCGCCCTCCAAAAAATGCTCGCGGTCGAACTCTCGTGCGTCCGAATGTATCAGCGAGACTTCCTCTTTGGCATCGGCGACCTCCGCTGCGAAGCGCTCGACGAGCGGTGGGTGATCCAACCCGGCGACGATTTGCACGTCGCGATCCTGCGATCCACTGTTGCCGGGATACAAAACCGTGCGATCGCCTCGCAAATCGTAAATTCCGGCAAAGCGCTTGCCCATGCCGATTGGCCAGGTCAGCGGGGCGCAATGAATGTTGAGCACTTGCTCGATTTCGTCGATCAGCTCGAGCGGGTGACGCCCCTCACGGTCCAGTTTGTTGATAAAAGTAATGATCGGCGTGTTGCGCTGGCGGCAGACTTCGAGCAATTTGATTGTCTGCGCTTCGACGCCCTTGGTGCAGTCAATGACCATCAGGGCGGCGTCGACCGCTGTGAGTACCCGGTAGGTGTCCTCCGAAAAATCGCGGTGACCAGGCGTATCGAGCAGGTTGATGACACAGTCGCCGTACTCAAACTGCATAACTGAACTGGCGACAGAAATGCCGCGTTCTTTCTCGATCGCCATCCAGTCCGAAGTGGCGTACTTGCCGGATTTGCGCGCCTTGACCGTTCCGGCGGCTTGAATGGCGCCGCCGTACAACAACAGTTTCTCGGTCAGGGTCGTCTTGCCCGCGTCTGGGTGGGAAATGATCGCGAAGGTGCGGCGGCGCGCGCCCTCCGCCTTGACCGGTGCGGAAAGTCGTTCCAATGGTATCTGTTCAGGGTCTCTGATGCGGCCTGGGCCGCGCTACGAAGGGGGGCATTCTACGTCTTGTCGCCTCACCCGCCAAATGCCACCTGTCCGATCTTGGGGTTTTCAAGCTAAATGCCCCGGGGAATCTGCCGATAAGGGTGCAGACGGGTCTGGCAAACCCGCCACTCTGTAAAAACTTGCTTTTTATCAAATAGTTACCAGATTGGACTAAGCAATGCGTTATCAGGACTCGAAGGATTACAGTGCCGAGTTGTTGCGCCTCGTGCTGCCGTTGATGTCGGCCCACGACGCTGCGCTCAACCCGGTCAGCTATGCTGTCTGGTACGAGTACGTCTCAGGCATCAATCCTGACCTTACCAAGGCCGTTGACGCGTTGATCGATGAGAAGCAGCTGCTCGGCGACGACGATGTGCAGAAGGTGTTCCAGCGTTTCATTGCCGATCGGGACGAGGCGACCACAGAAAAACTTCAGGCGGAACTGCGCCGCGTGATGGACGAAATGATGCGGCAAGCACAGTCAACCGCCAAACAGGCCGAGCAGTATGGTGAAGAACTGGCTGAGCATACCGATGCGCTCAAGTCCAGCGGCATTGATGAGGCAACATTGTCCAGAGTTATTGACGAGTTGATCAACGGCGCCCAGGGGATGCGCCATTCGGTCACCGAGCTGCAATCCACGGTGGCAGGTCACTCGGAAGAGGTGGAGTTGCTGAAAGAAGCACTGCAGCAGGCAATCGGCGAGGCGATGAC
>JBFKXV010000024.1:0-14472 GCA_041637935.1 Burkholderiales bacterium
CCTGCGCTCCATTTTCGGGTGCGAATTCCAGACGCGCCGCTTTATGGCGAAACAACACACAGCGAACCTGGGCACGTTCGTCCTTGAGCGAGAAATAACAGTGACCGGACGCCGCTCGCGTGAAGTTGGAGATTTCGCCTGATACCCAAAGTAACGGCAAGCCACCCTCAACGATCTCCCGCGTACGTCGGTTGAGTTCGCTGACGGTGATGACAAGTGACTGACGAGAAATTTCGTTCAAGATCGCAATTTAAAGTGACTCAATCAAATACCGTTTCGAACCGACTGAGAAATAACGAGAAAATTTTCTGCATTCGTGATGTACATTTTGCTTGACAAACATATCGAATTATTTGTTAAACGATCCACAGCCGTCATGCCGTTGTAACACAACCACCCGCAAACCCGCATAAACACTGGGGGCAGGAGTTATCTAATTGTTTTATATCATGTTCTATGCTGATTAAAAAAGCGACGCAAGACAAAAAACCGTGTCTAAATGACAACTTAGGTTTTTACCGTGCAAACTACCCACAAAGTTATCCACAGCATCTGTGGACACAATTCGACTTTCTGAACCGCTGCGTCGAGGCGTGTCAACAATTGTTTCACCGCCAGTTTTTCGCTTGCCGCTCCCCAACGAGCAGTTTAAAGTGCGCGGTTTCGTCAATCGGGCTCGGAACGTCGCGTGATCGATATCATTCAGGCTGCCGGATGGCCAATCTGGCCGATCATCTTGTGTTCGATCATTGCAATCGCCATTATCGGCGAGCGTTTCTACTCACTGCGCCAGGACCAGGTCGCGCCGCGTGACCTGGTGCCGCGCGTCATTCAGGAATACCGCAGGACCGGCGTCAGTGCCGAGATGTTAACGCGTATTGCCAGCACCTCATTGCTCGGCAAGGTGCTGGCGGCAGGTCTGAAAAACATCAAGAGTTCGCGCGAGATCGTCAAGGAGTCAATCGAGGAAGCCGGACGCGCTGCGGCTCACGAACTGGACCGGTTTCTTACCACCCTCGGCACGATTGCAACAATGTCGCCCTTGCTGGGGCTTCTGGGAACCATCATCGGCATGATCGAGATCTTTGGCGCATCGACGCCGAGCGGGATCACCGACCCGGCGCAACTGGCGCACGGCATATCGATCGCGCTGTATAACGCCGCTTTCGGCATCATTGTCGCAGTCCCAAGCCTGGTGTTTTATCGTCATTTCAGGGCGCGCGCCGATTCACTGGTAGTGGAAATGGAGCTGCAAGCGGTCAAAATGGTCGAGATCATTCACGGCGAGCGCGCTGCCTGAGGAAATGATTAAATGAATTTCCGGCGTGGCTCGTTTCGCGAGGAGCCAGAGATCAATCTGGTGCCCTTTATCGACATCCTGATTGTGATCGTTATTTTTCTCGCGGTCACCACGACCTACTCCAAGTATACCGAGCTAAAGATCAATCTTCCGACCGCCGACGCCAATCAAACCGAGCAACTGCCGGATCAAATCGACGTCGCCGTGGCCAGTGACGGTCAGTACATGGTCAACCAGAACCGCATCGTGTTCACCACAACGAGCGCCTTCGCCGCGGAACTGCAAAGCGCCAGTGGCGGCAACCCGGATCCGGTAATCGTTATTAGCGCCGATGCGAACGCGACCCACCAGTCGGTCATCAGCGTCATGGAAGCAGCGCGCCTGGCCGGCTTCGGACGTATCACCTTTACCACCCAACAAGCGCAATAACGCAGGCCTTCCAGTCGGCCCGCAGGTGCTTTTGTCGCGCGTATGGTGCGCAGATGTATGGCACGTTTGACGCGCACACGCGTCAGGGCCGTACACCCTGTTAAGCTACACGGGTCTATCGGCCCGGTGTTTCGCGTGCATCTGTTGGAAAAACACTGGCAGCGCATCACGCTTGTGACGATTGCCTTGCTGCCGCTCTCGGTACTGTTTGCGGCGCTGTCACGGCTGCGCAGAGCAGCCTATGCCGCGGGTTTGCTGCGCCAGGTGCGTATCCCGCTACCAGTCATCATCGTCGGCAACCTGAACGTCGGTGGTACCGGCAAGACACCGGTTGTCATCTGGCTGGTAGAAGCCCTGCGGGCACTCGGTTACAGACCGGGGGTCATCAGTCGCGGCTATGGCGGTGCCGAAGCACTGTCGGCCGTCGCGGCAGACTCGTCTGCGGAGCTTGCCGGTGACGAAGCGGTTCTGATTGCCAAACGCGCGCAATGTCCGGTTTGGGTCGGGCGCGATCGCAGCGCGGCCGCATTGCAGCTGATTGCAAACAATCCCGACGTCAATGTCTTGATATCCGACGACGGCCTGCAACACTACCGGCTGCAGCGCGATTGCGAACTGGTCGTCATCAATGCCCGCCAGCGATTCGGCAACCGGCTGTTGTTACCAGCCGGACCATTGCGTGAGCCCGTCAGCAGATTACGCTCGGTCGACGGCGCGATCATAAATGAAGGCGATATGCCCGGACTACCGGTTAGCACCTATTCAATGCAACTGAAAGGCGACAAGTTCTGCAGTCTGGTTAATCCGGCAACGACCGCTTCGCCAGCCGACTTCGACGGCATGCGACTGCATGCGATCGCAGGTATCGGCGATCCGGAGCGTTTCTTCACCCATTTGCGCCGGCTGGGTTTGTCATTCACGCCACATCCGTTCCCTGATCATCATGCCTTTCGTCCGGAGGATTTCGACTTCGCCGATGCCGATGCAGTGCTCATGACGCAAAAGGATGCGATAAAATGCGTTCCCTTCGCGCATGAAACGTGGTGGGCGCTGCCGGTCGAGGCCCGTATCGACCAAGCGCTCGTGGATCTGGTCCGTCGAAAGATTGGCTCTGACAGTGGAAACTGATTTTGGACACTAAGCTACTGGACGTTCTGGTGTGCCCGCTGTGCAAGGGACCGCTGGTGTATCGCAAGAGCCAGGCGGAACTGATCTGCAGTCCGTGCCGGCTGGCTTATCCGATTCGCGATGACATCCCGGTCATGCTGGAGGAAGAAGCGCGCAAGCTACCTGCCGAAGAGGAAGTGTGAAGCGAGCCGCGTCGCGATGCCCCGCGCGCTGATCCCATATCTGTTAACAGGCCCTACTGGAAAACCCCTCGCCAGATTCCATGACATCTTTCGTGGTCGTTATCCCGGCTCGCTACGCATCGAGACGCTTTCCCGGCAAACCGCTGGCCGAGCTCGATGGCAAGCCGATGGTGGCGCACGTGGTCGATCGCGCTGTTGAATCGGGCGCCGATGAAGTCATCGTCGCCACTGATGACAAGCGTATTGCTGATGCAGTCGCGGATTGTCATTGCACGGTGGCAATGACTGGGACCGGTCACGCCACAGGCACCGATCGTATCGCCGAGGTCGTCAAACAACTTGGCTGGCACGATGACACGATCGTCGTCAACGCTCAGGGCGATGAGCCGCTCATGCCACCGGATATGATCAGCGCCGTGGCGAGCAAGCTTGACCAATGCCCGGACGCGGCAATAGCAACCGCCTGCCATCCGATCAGCGAAGTCGCAGAATTCATGGATACCAACGCCGTGAAGGTCGTGTTCGATCAACGCGGTTATGCGCTGTATTTTTCGCGTGCGCCGATACCTTGGCCACGCGATGAGTTTGCTGCCGACAGATCCAGGCTGCCGCCCGATTTTCCGGCCTACCGCCACGTCGGGATTTACGCTTATCGCTGTTCTTTTCTGCGTGCCTACGCCGAACTCGCACCTGCCACATTGGAAAAATTTGAATCACTCGAGCAATTGCGTGCGTTGGCAAACGGATATCGAATCGCCGTCAGTGTTGCAGCACAGGCACCGCCACCAGGAATCGATACGCCCGATGACCTGGAACGCGCGCGAGGACAGATCACAAAGCTATAATTGGTTCAGGGTGAGGCGTGATTGGGTGATTGGATGGCAGCGTGATTACGTCATTAAGTTATCGGCCAACAAAACCCGTGAACGGGCACCAACAGGGAGGAACAACAACGACATGAAACTGATATTGCTCGGCCCACCCGGCGCCGGAAAAGGCACCCAGGCCGCATTCATCACTGAGAAATACGGTATTCCTCAGATCTCGACTGGCGATATGCTGCGCGCAGCGGTCAAAGCCGGCAGTGAACTCGGCCTGAAAGCAAAGAAGTTCATGGATGCCGGGGCACTGGTTCCTGATGATGTCATCATCGGCCTGGTACAGGAGCGCATCAAACAGTCAGACTGCACCAATGGGTTCCTGTTCGACGGCTTTCCGCGCACCATTCCGCAGGCCGAGGCAATGAAGAATGCCGCGGTCGATCTTGATTACGTCATCGAAATTGACGTCGATGACGCCGAAATCGTCAAACGCCTGTCCGGGCGACGTGTTCATCCAGCTTCGGGCCGCACTTACCACGTCACATTCAATCCGCCGAAGAAGGAAGGAATAGACGACGCGACCGGTGAACCCCTGGTTCAGCGCGATGACGACAAGGAAGGGACTGTTCGCAAGCGTCTCGATGTCTATCACAAGCAGACAAGCCAACTCGTCGACTACTATTCAGGTTGGGCAAAAAGCGGCACGCCAGGTGCGCCGAAATACGCGCGCATCGCGGGTACTGGCGCATTGGAATCAATTCGCGACCGGATTTTTGAAGCGCTGCAATCCTGATCGATGCGCAACCGTACGACCTGTCTGGCTGCGGCATTGATTTCGGAATTGCAGGCGGCGGGCTGCGGCAAACGTTCAGCACGATGCCGCGCACGGCTGCACCGGTTCAAATCAGAGGCGGTTCAATTCAGAGGCAGTTCTGATTAAACGCAGTTCTGATTGGAGACGCTTCGGATAAGGTGTGGTTTTGATCTGGTGCGGCCGGGACCAGAGACAATTCTGGCCAGCGGCGATTCGGGTGAGAAACGATGCGAAACAGGTGTTTCGACAGAACAATTGAATGAGGAAGAGCAATGCCAGCAAAGAACGCGTTTTAGGCCCAATCCGGTGGCGTAACGGCCGTCATCAATGCCTCGGCCGCAGGCGTGATTGAAACGGCGCGAAAAAACAAAAACAAAATCGCCAATGTCTACGCCGGGCGCAACGGCATTATCGGCGCACTGACGGAGGATTTGATCAATACCGGAAAAGAGTCGGCATCTGCAATTGCTGCACTGAAACACACGCCGGCGGGGGCATTTGGTTCGTGCCGCTACAAGCTCAAGAGCCTTGAGCAGGATCGTGCCCAGTACGAGCGGCTGATCGAAGTATTCCGGGCGCACAACATCGGTTATTTCTTCTATAACGGCGGCGGCGATTCAGCCGATACCTGCCTCAAAGTGTCGCAGATATCCGAATCATTAGGCTATCCGATACAAGCGATTCATGTCCCCAAAACGGTCGACAATGACTTGCCGATCACAGATTGTTGTCCGGGATTCGGGTCGGTTGCGAAATATGTCGCGGTATCGACGCGCGAAGCCAGTTTGGACGTTGCTTCCATGGCGAAAACCTCAACCAAGGTTTTCGTGCTCGAGGTTATGGGACGCCATGCGGGATGGATTGCCGCGGCAGGAGCGCTGGCAGCGGAGCAGGACGGCAGCCTGCCAATCGTCATTCTGTTTCCCGAGGTGGTGTTCGATCGCAAGAAATTCATTGACCGAGTCGCGGCAATGGTCAAGAAGTTCGGCTACTGCTCGGTTGTCGTATCGGAAGGCGTGAAGGGACCTGATGGCCGCTTTCTGTCGGATCAGGGCTTGCGCGACGCTTTTGGTCACGCTCAGCTCGGCGGCGTCGCACCGGTCGTCGCCAGCATCGTCAAGGAGGAATTGAATCTCAAATACCACTGGAGTGTTGCCGATTACTTGCAACGCGCAGCGCGCCACATCGCCTCCAAGACTGACGTCGACCAGGCATACGCCGTGGGCAAGGCGGCTGTCGAGATGGCGCTCAAAGGACACAATGCCGTGATGCCGAGCATTGTGCGCAAATCTGACAAGCCGTATCGCTGGTCGATTGGCATGGCTGATTTGCGCAAGGTCGCCAACGTTGAGAAAAAAATGCCAGCGAACTTCATCAGCCGGGACGGCTACGGAATTACCGCGCGGTGCCGGCAATATCTCGTTCCGCTGATCAAGGGGGAGGCCTACCCGCCGTATCGTAATGGCCTGCCGCAATATGTCACGCTGAAGAACGTCGCTGTACCGAAAAAGCTGCGCGATAGCTTCACGATCTGAAAGCGATCATTTAAGCGTCTCAATTTCTGGGCAAAATTCGGGTACAATCGCGCGCTGTCTCGCCGCCGCGCCGTCCGGCGCGGGCATGCCGGCGGAATTTTGGAGTTCGGGCCAACGGCCGGCCCATCTCAGCCTTTTAATAAATAACTTAGGGGGGACTTCATGTCTTCAGGTCTGATTTTCGCGCTGATTTGCGCGATCATCGCGCTCGTCTATGGGGCGATTTCCATCCAGTGGATTCTCGCCAGACCCGCCGGCAATCCGCGTATGCAGGAAATCGCGGCTGCCATTCAGCAAGGCGCCCAGGCTTATCTGAACCGGCAGTATTCGACGATCTCTATCGTCGGAGTGGTTCTGTTTATTGTGCTCGGCATCGCATTGGATTGGTTGACGGCGATTGGTTTCCTCGTCGGCGCAGCGTTTTCCGGCGCCGCCGGTTATATCGGCATGTTCATTTCCGTGCGTGCCAACGTGCGCACCGCCGAAGCAGCCAACGACGGCATCAACGCCGCACTCAACGTCGCCTTCCGGGGCGGCGCAGTCACCGGCATGCTGGTGGTCGGACTTGGTCTGCTCGGCGTCGCCGGCTATTACGCCATTGCGACGCAATTTACCGACAGCGACGGCGCACTGCATGCGCTGGTCGGACTTGCTTTCGGCGGATCGCTGATTTCGATTTTTGCGCGTCTTGGCGGTGGCATTTTCACCAAAGGCGCTGACGTCGGTGCTGATCTGGTCGGTAAAGTCGAAGCCGGAATCCCGGAAGACGACCCTCGCAACCCCGCAGTGATTGCCGATAACGTCGGTGACAACGTTGGCGACTGCGCCGGCATGGCGGCAGACCTGTTCGAGACCTATGCGGTTACCATCGTCGCGACCATGCTGCTGGGCGGACTGATGATGAAAGACGCGGGAACCACCGTGCTCATATATCCATTGGTCCTCGGCGGCGCTTCGATCATTGCCTCGATTATCGGCACCTTCTTCGTCAGAACCAGCGAAGGCGGAAAGATCATGAATGCCCTGTACAAAGGCGTCATCGTTTCCGGCGTCATCGCTGCCATCGCTTTCTTCTTTATCAGCAAGCAAATGATGGGCGATCAGGCAATGCCCCTGTTCTATGCGTCGCTGGTAGGACTGGTGCTGACCGCCTTGATGGTGGTGATTACCGAGTATTACACCGCCACCGAGTATGCTCCCGTGCGGCACGTTGCCGCGGCGTCGCAGACTGGTCACGCCACCAACATCATTGCCGGCCTGGGCGTTTCGATGAAGGCCACCGCGCTGCCGGTCCTGTCTGTTTGCGCGGCGATCTGGGCTTCCTACGAATTGGCTGGCCTTTACGGCATCGCCATCGCGGCGACCGCCATGTTATCGATGACAGGAATGATTGTGGCACTCGATGCGTACGGCCCGATTACCGACAACGCCGGCGGCATTGCAGAAATGGCCGAACTGCCGTCGAAGATTCGCGATATCACCGATCCGCTCGATGCCGTCGGCAACACCACCAAGGCAGTCACCAAGGGCTACGCCATCGGTTCGGCCGGTCTTGCCGCATTGGTGCTGTTTGCCGACTACACGCACAACCTTGAAGCCGTCGGCAAGCTCGAGACGTTTTCCTTGTCCGATCCGGCGGTCATCATCGGCCTGTTCATCGGCGGCCTGGTTCCCTACCTGTTCGGCTCGATGGCAATGGAAGCAGTCGGCCGTGCTGCGGGCTCCGTGGTCAACGAAGTACGGCGCCAGTTCCGCGAAATTCCCGGCATCATGGAGGGTACCGGCAAACCCGATTACTCGCGCGCCGTGGACATGCTGACCAAGGCCGCCATCAAGGAAATGATGATTCCTTCATTGCTGCCGGTATTGGTCCCGATCATTGTCGCTTTCGGCATGAACTGGTTGATGGGTCCGGGCGCAGGTGTGAAAGCACTGGGAGGTCTTTTGATCGGCACCATCGTTACCGGGCTGTTCGTCGCCATCTCGATGACCACCGGCGGTGGCGCCTGGGATAATGCCAAGAAGTACATTGAAGACGGCAATATGGGTGGCAAAGGCTCGGAAGCGCACAAAGCTGCCGTCACGGGTGACACGGTGGGTGATCCCTACAAGGACACCGCCGGACCGGCAGTCAACCCGCTGATCAAGATCATCAACATCGTCGCGTTGTTATTGGTGCCGTTACTCTAGACGCAGTTTGCAAATCAAAAACAAAGACGGCCCCGAACGGGGCCGTTTTTTATTGAGCACTGATTTTTATTGAGCACTGGTTTTTATTGAACACTGGTTTTTATTGGGCACTGGTTTTTATTGAACACTGGTTTTTATTGGGCACTGGCTCTGCGCGGACGACGGATTCGTGTAAATCAATTGCCAGGTAAATGCCGCGGTCGGACGCTCAATCGTCGCTCGGCTTTGACCTCAATCCGGCAGTCAACACGAGTCGCATCGCCTGTTCGCGCGACATTTCGATAGGCGTGAGCTGGCTGCGCGGCATGAAAACGGTGTAGCCGCCAAGCTGGTAACTCATCGGCAGATATACCGCCACATCACCTTCTCCCGCCACACCCTTTGGCAGATCGGAGAAATGGTCGCGCGTCACGAAACCCATCAGCCGCATGTCACTGCCGGGCAGCCGTACCGAGACGACTTGCAGCGCAATCTGGTCATCATGGCCGGCAAACAAGCCGAAGAAATCGCGAAGTGCCGCGTAGATTGTCTTGATCAGCGGCACCCGAAGCAGCAGTTTCTCGGTCAGGCCGAACAGACGGCGCACGATGTAGGCGCGCATCAGGACCCCGACGGCGAAAATTACCAACAGGCCAACCACCAGTCCCATGCCAGCACGATAGGCATGTTCCGGGATCAGCCACAGCAACGGTTTTCCGAGAAAGGATTCGGCCGCATTGAACAACCAGTACAGCAAATAGACCGTCGCCAGTACAGGCAGAACAGTCAAGACGCCGGTGAGAAATATCCTGCCGAGGTATTTCATTGCAATACTCCAACCTGCTGAGTGCGCAAAACTTTAACAGACACGGCGCGCAGATAACCCGCATCCGGGCAAGGCTGTGTCAGTGCGAAGCGTGACACTTGCAGCGAAAATGCGCGCCCCGCGTGCTTCAATCGGAACACCGGTTCAATCCGTACACCGATTCAATCCGTACACGGAAACCCGCTGGACAGTGCGCTGAACAGCAGAAGATGTGCCCGTTGGATGAGTCGCTCCGGATGTGCCTCCAGATAGTCCACCACCACTGGCACCGCCTGGCGATAAGCAAATCCCTCCGGCGGACAGAAGTACATGTCTTCTCCGGTGCGCCACGCCTTCCAACCGTGCCCCCACAAAAAACCCTCGACGAATCCGATGCACAAGGCGGCATCGGCACGCGCTGTGGCGTGGACACTGGCGCCACCGATCAGATCCTTCGCCACCCGACAGGTATCGAGTAGCCTGACGCCGTCCTCGCGCGCCAATCCGTCTGCGGCGGTCGCCGGCGCCGGCACAAGCGAGAGCCAAAGAAAAATTGTCAAAGTCCTTGACAGATCCATTGGAAACGTCCGAAAGTTACAAAAAATCAATGGGCAGGAAGCAAATGCATGGAATTTGCTTGAGTTCGCAGCTTTCGCCGGAAGGACAACGTTCGCAAGGGGGGCTTTACAGACAATGTCGATGCTAGACGCATTTCTGATCGGCGGCTTTATTCTGCTCGTCATTCTGATTATCGTCAGAAAGAAGATCAAAGCCGGCTGATTGACGGAACAGATTCATTCCCCGCGACTCGCAGTTGCCGGGTCACTGCGAGTGCGAAGCAATTCAATCACTTCTTTTGACCGCGGCAACGGATCGACCGCACCATAACCAGTGCAGGTCAGCGCAGCAGCGACACACGCGTAGTTCACTGCTGCGGCAAGCGCGTCACCCGCACTCAGGCGCGCCATCAATGAACCTGCAAAGCAATCACCAGCTCCAGTCGCATCGACGGCGCGGACAGGTAATCCACTAACCTTTCGTGTTACGCCAGCCTCACTATAAATTGCGCCATCGGCGCCAAGCTTGAGAACAACCGCGCCAGCGCCGCCCTGGTTGCACCAGTCGAGTACCGATTCGGGTTCAACGCCTCCTGTCAGCGTCTCGGCATCTTCGAGTGACAACAGAAAATAGTCTGCCATTGGAAGGGTCTTGCCGATCACTTCGCGGGCTTGCTCGGCTCGCCACAGCGCCGGACGGATATTGGCATCGAAAACAACTTTTGCACCGGCACTTCGTGCCATTTCCATGGCTGCAAACGCCGCTTCGCAGGCGCGGTCGCTAATCGCCTCGGTAATACCAGACGTAAACAAGAACTTCGTGTTCTTGAGAAGATCGATCGGCAGATCCGCAACGCCGAACCGGCTGGCAGCCGAGTTTTTGCGCAGGTAGCTGAATTTATGCCCGGAGCGCGAATGACTGATGAAATAAACCGCTGTGTGCGCCTCCTGGTCAACTTTGACTGCCGAAGCATCGATACCTTCCCGCTCCCAAAGTTGAAACAGCTGATGCCCGAATTCATCATCGCCGACGCTGGTGACATACGCCACTCGCGCGCCCTGCCGGGCGGCGGCAATGGCGCAGTTCATGGTGTCACCACCGAAGCCTTGCAGATATTCGCGCGCCTTTCCGGGAATCTGACTGAATTCATACATCGGTTCCCCGAACGAAACGATGTCGAATTGCTTTTTTGCTGTGGCGGACTGCATCAGGGTATTCGTCTGACTCTAGGCGCTGGTTTGATCGGCAACACTCATTGCGCAACACCCGCAATTTGCAGAAAACGCTTCGCACGTGCACTCGCAAGATCACGATCCCTGGTTTCCAACGCCTCGCGATCAATGATGCTGTTACCGATGCCAACCATGCTCGCACCTGCTTTGAAGTACGCGCTCATGTTTTCGGCATTGACGCCACCGGTTGGGCAGAAGGCAACCTCGGGAAACACGGCACGCATTGCGGCAAGGTGAGATGGCCCGCCACTCGCGGCAGGAAACAGCTTTACGATATCGCTTCCTTGCTCGACTGCCATGAGCACTTCGGACGGCGTGAATGCGCCGAGCAGCGCTGCGCACCCGGAATCATGAGCAAGTTTCGCCACACCACTGACGATGCACGGTGAGACAAGAAAATCCGCACCTGCAGCAATACAGTCGCGCGCCTGCGCATGATTGAGAACAGTTCCAGCACCAACCAGAAACGCTTCCGGGACCTTTGACCGGAGCTCGGTGATGAGTTCTACCGCGCGCGGTGTAGTCAGGGTGATCTCGATGCTGCCGAAGCCGGCATCGACCAGACAGTCAATCGCGAAGCGTGCTTGCGCTGAATTGTCGAAGCGCAACACAGGCACCACCCTGGATGCGAGTAACCGTTGCTTTAAAGATAGTGCATCAGGCATGAGCTCGATCAGTACGCAGACGGCACGGTTACACAACGCGATTGGACGCAGTCCGCATTCGGTTTCGGCAAAGCCTCACACGTGCCAACCACGTCGCTGTCGAGGATCAACTCCTCCTTGAGCAGATTGTATTCCGTGACCAGATTACGAAGCTCGTCGCCAGTATTGTTCCAGATCGAGAACGCGACGTATTCCTCAGGACCGCCACACGGCCGCGCGCCGAGTCCCACGACGCGGCAGTTGACAATATTTCTGCACCAGCTGGCATCGCTTACTACGGCTGCGATTTCCTGACGCAGCCGGGCGGCCGCTTCGGCATCGCTTTCTGCTGCCGACGCTGACAATGCCCCGCAACCGATGGCTAACGCGAGGGTCACAGAACACGTTATCCAAGTCCCCATGCATTCAGTGTACATCAGTAGGTATGCCACTCAAAAAAATGCCCAAATGCTTGTTGGCACTGATACCATTTTCGCAATGCAGCGATCCCGGAGGATAACTCAATGCCCTGGTTATGGCTAAAGGCGGTGCCCTGGGGCACCATCATTGCGAATGCCCCAACCATAGTCGAAGGCGCACGCAAACTGCTTGATCGTCGCGCGGCAGGCGCCGAACTGGTCGACGAATCCGCTTCAGATCCGGCTTCCCTGGCGCAGCGCTTGCGCATCGTCGAGTTACGCCAGCACGAAATGCTCGATGTCATTGACAAGCTGGCAAACAGCAACGAGCAGCTAACCGAAGCGGTCACTTATCTGCGAGCGCGTGCAAAGTTCAATTTCAGGCTGGCTCTGGTACTCGCCGTGGTAGTAGCAGTACTGGTGGTGAACGGCGCCCTCGCTTGATCGAAACCGGCTTGATCGGAACCGGCTTGATGTGAATTGCCTGGATCTGAATTGCCTCGATCTGAATTGGCGCAAGGTCGGCTGAAGTCGCGACGGCCAAAGGCGCAGATGTATCCGGCGCCGCAAGGCGCTGGCGGGCAATCATGACAACCTGGTCAGTGGCGTCAACCGCAGCTGCCGACCGCGCCACACGCGGTACAAAATTCGCACCCGTCTTTGTAGATAACAGAAGTATTGCCGCACTCGACGCATACTTTGCCGCTCATGACATGATAACCGTGCAATTTGTCCTGCTCTGAATCCGCCGGAACTTCCAGCACGCCCATCTCGTTGATCGGGAATCCTCGCTCATCGAGGACACCAAGCATGGCATAGCGGTGAATAACCAAACGTGCGATATACGCCACCGTACTCGGATAATTACGCTGTCGATTCTCTCCCGGTACGCGCGCCATGAAATCACCCAGCGGCTCTTCGTAGGTGAGCAGTTTGCGCAACTTCATGCCGATCCAGGCCGGATCGATGACACGCATGTCGAGCGACAAGAGTTTGCAAAGCCCATCGAGTGCGCGCGGGTAGGTTCCAGCCAACCAAATCGAATATGGCCGGCGCTGCCCGCCCGGCAGAACGAGTTCCTTCAACATGAGTACGAAGTCGTCGCCAGAGTTCGCATTGTAGACGTCTGCGGTCCACGACATCGTGCCGTCGGTACCCGTTTTCGGTTCTTTCTTGGCAAAAAGCGCATCGAAAACGGGAGAAATGTCCGTACTTCTGTCCAGTACGCCGAGTTGCTCGATACGCCAGCGCACGATACGGGCAAACGCCGCGACCACACTAGGGCATCGCTCCGGCCCGCCGTCAGGCGGCATGGCGCAGTCAAACGCGTCATCTCCAGCGGTTCGCGCCAGGATGCCCAGCTTGGTGCGCAGCCACACCGCGTCCTTGGCACGCATGTCCATCGACAAAGTCTTGGCAACTGCGCCCAGTCCGCGCGGTTGCTCATTGCCATTGACCCACACTTCGAAGGCATGCACCGAGTCATCTTCTACATGGCCGACAAATATTGCGAACTTGCCGAACGGCGATTCGAGCATGTAGGTCCAGGCCGGATTCCCAGCCGGCAAATCCGGGCGTCCCGGCCAGCGCAAACTCGACAGTGCCGGCTGAGGCGCGACATCAATGCGAATACGCCGGTCGGCATCACTGGTATCGAGATCGTTCGGTTGCTGCTCGCCGTCACGGACTGACAAGACATTGCCCAATACGCTGTTCGGCCGGTAGGTAGTGATGCCTTTCAGCCCGGCACGCCACGCCTCAAGATAGAGGTCCTTGAAATCGTCGAACGGATAGTCTTCGGGAACATTAACGGTCTTGCTGATCGCCGAGTCAATGTAGGGCGACACAGCAGCGACCATGCGCATATGATCGAGTGCGGAAATTTCCAAGGCCGTGACGAACTGCAATGGCAACGAGCGCATATCGCCGCCGAGATGACGATACAAACGCCAGGCGTAGTCCTCCACATCATAGACTTTGTGAGATCCATCCGCTTCACGTTTGCGGCGCTGATAGGTCCAGGCATAGGGTGGCTCGATGCCGTTGGCGGCGTTGTCGGCGAATGCCAGAGATATGGTTCCGGTCGGCGCGATCGAAAGCAGGTGGCTGTTTCGCAAACCGTGGGCACGGATTTTCTCTTGCAGATTCTCGGCAAGACGCGATGCAAAATGCGGTGCAGCGAGGTAATGTTCGGAATCGAACAACGGAAAACTGCCCTTCTCTTTCGCCAGTTCGACCGAAGTTGTATAACTCTGGTCACGCATATGTTCGGCAATCCTCGCTGCCATGCGCCGCGCTTCCGGCGTGTCATAACGCAAGCCGAGCATGATCAACACGTCGCCAAGCCCGGTAAATCCCAGACCGATGCGACGTTTGCTGCGCGCTTCTTCAGCCTGCTGCGGCAGCGGCCATACGGTGGCATCCAGCACGTTATCG